>NZ_JBEWLY010000012.1:0-80553 GCF_040534015.1 Novosphingobium kalidii | reverse complement strand
ACGCTCGAGGAAGAGAACAGCCGACTGAAGCTGCTGGCCGAGGCGATGCTCGACAACGTGGTGCTGAAGGATCTGGCCTCAAAAAAGTGGTAACGCCCGCCGCTAAGCGGGATGCCGTCGCCGATGCCCGTGAGCATCACGGCTTGCGCGAGCGTCGGGCGTGCAACCTGATTGGCGTGAGCCGCCGCGTGATCCGATATCGATCGTTGCGACCGGATGATGGCCTGCTGCGGCAGCGTCTGCGCGAGTTGACGGCCGAGCGTCGCCGGTTCGGCTATCGGCGTCTCGGCTATCTGCTGGCTCGCGAGGGCATGACGCCCAACTACAAGAAGCTGCTGCGGGTCTATCGCGAAGAGAACCTGCGGGTCAGTCGTCGCGGTGGCCGCAAGCGCGCCCTGGGCAGGCGGGCGCCGCTGCTGCCGGACGGCCCGAACCACCGTTGGTCGCTGGACTTCGTCTCCGACACTCTGACTTGCAGCCGGCGGTTCCGCATCCTGTGTGGTCGACGACTACACCCGGGAAAGCCTAGCGCTGGTGGCCGACACCTCGCTATCGGCGTGCGGGTGGCTCGGGAGCTGACGCGACTGATCGGGATACGCGGCAAGCCGCATACGGTGGTCAGCGTCAACGGCACCGAACTGACCTCGTCGGCCATCCTGCGCTGGTCGCAGGAGCGGCGGGTCGAGTGGCAGTACATCGCGCCGGGCAAGCCAATGCAGATCGGCTTCGTCGAGAGCTTCAACGGACGGCTAAGAGACGAATGCCTCAACGAGATGCTGTTCACGTCGCTGGCTCACGCCCGCTTCGTGCTCGATGCCTGGCGGCACGATTAGAACCACGTCAGGCCACACTCGAAACTGGGCGGGAAGACCCCCGTCGAGATCGCCGCCATCACCTCAACCAACCATCATGAAGGAGCGAGACTCTACCTCTGACTGGTAACAATTAGGGGAGCACGTCAAGCGACAATGCACTAACAATCAAGCCGGCTACTCAGTGGGGCGGGTTAAACGCATACCCACAGCGTTAGAGCGCTGCGAGCCAGCGCCCTGTTTGTTGCCTGCCTTAATCGTAGGGGTAGCCGGTGTTCACGCGGCGTGTTCCCGCACACCGGCTGCAATCAGCCAGCCAATGCCGTAGACGAGCAAAAGACCGATGAAGACCGTCAAAACGATCTTTCCCCGTTCGGGGAAAAGGGACTTCACTGGCATGTTCGGGTTAACGACGCGAACGAGATAGAGTTGCTGCTTCTGAGCCTCCATCCGCGCCTTCTCGAGCGCGGCCGCGCTAGCTTCATACCGCTTCGCCGCGAACTCTTGCCGCACCTTCAGGTCTTCGTAGCCACCAAGGTTCTGTGCGATCGTGCCTCCGCCGCCAGCCAGCATGCCTGCCTGGCTGGCAAGCTCGCGGCGTAGCGCGCTGATATGTCTCGAGAGGGCAACATACTGTGGACTCGTGTGACTGATCGCCGAGCCCATGGAATTTAGCCGTGCCTGCGCGGCAGCTAAATTGCCGCGTAGGTTCGTTACCAGCTCCGTCTGCGCCTCGCCCGTTCCTGGTGGGTCGATATCGCGCCCTGCCTCCCGGTACCCCGTGATGCGGCGCTGGATGTCGGCCACGCCCTCCTCCGCCTCTGCCAGCTGGGCGCGCGCCATGGCAACAGCGTCCCTGTAGCTGCGGCGGTTCATTTCATTGACTTGCGCCTCACCCAACTGGAGCAGGTTCTCAGCGATCACGTAACTGTCGCTCGGGCGGAACGAGCGAACCTTCAGCGTTGTGATGCCCGTATCACGATCATAGTGAACGCTCACCTTGTCGCGGTAGTATCGCAGCAGTGTTTCGGGTGTGGGATCTGCCACCCAAAGCCTGCTGACGAAGTCGGCACCCGGCCGGCGGAATATGCTGACAAGGTCCGTCTTTTGACGCAATGCTTGAACCGCATCGTGAGAGTGCAGATAATCCGTGACGCTCAGCACTTCCCCTTGCGCGCCACTCAACGCGGCTGACATGCCAAGCATTTGCCCCAGCCCACCTGTCGGAATGGCCGTGTTATCTCCGCCCGAGCTGACGACGAAATGAGCTTCCGACTGGTATTGGTCCGCTGCGATTAGGTAAAGGTAGGAGGCGAGCAGGATAGTGGGCAAGAACACCACCAACAGAAGGTAGCGTCGGCGGACCGCCCAATCAGTGATGCGGGACCGCCACGATGAAGGCTGTGCCTCAAGCTCGGCTGCCGGACTGATAATGCCTTGGACATTCATGGCTGACTACTTACTCAGTTAGTTCAAGTGGACTCGCCGCGTCACGGCTCGCACAGAAAGGAGGCCCAACAGGGTCAGCACTAGGAGGAACTCGACGATGTACTGGAAGTCCACGAACTCGAGTGTGCAGCTTTCGAAAGCTCCATAGCGAATCATCTCGAAAATCTGCGGAAGGGGATTGTACAGTAGATAGTCGCGCCAGGGCCGAGGCACCCATGAGACACGGAAGAAAGCACCCGACAGTGGAATCATAAAGTATGTCATTGGATGGACGAGACGCCCAAGCAATCGGTTCTCGTAGGTGATGCCCGTAATGATGAGTGACAACCCGAACGACATCCAGAAGACGAATACAATACCCAGGAGGATGAACAGTGGCTCGGGTGGGAACTCTGTGAAGCCGACTACCATGCATAAGCCGAAGAGGACGGTGAATGCCATGATGGTGCCGGCCGCTTCTATCAGGGCACGCGCAAGCGTGATGTCGAACACGGTCACCATGCGATGATAGAGCAGGGGCAGGTTCGACTCCAGGGCGCCGTCTGACCGGTTGACGATGCCGCGAAACATTATGAAAATGGTATAGCCTACGACAGAGAAGGCGACGGGATTGATATCGCCGAGGGACTCCCCGCCTCCGCTGTGAAGCAGTGCAATGACGACAGCCAGCATGAGCGGCTCGCCAAACAGCCATAGATAGCCAATATTGTCGCGTCCGTAGCGGGTGTGCAACTCGCGCATCATGAGCGCACCAACTACGCGACCTTGTGTCGTAAGCGCTGCGGCGAAAGATCCCCGGTTCCAGGATGTTGCCTCGTTCATGGTATGAACCGCTGCATCAACAGGTAATCTCCGCCGCAAGCCCGAGCGGCTCGCATGTCCGGCAACGCCCTAGCGCATTCGCCACCACTTGCAACTTCAACGAGTTGCACAGAGCACCAACAGCAAAGTGTGGCGTAGACAAGTGCCAGCACCAGAAATCGCGCCAACGGAACGGCTGTCCGAGTATGGCCGACCCGCTCCAGCTTCCACTCAGGTCAGGCGCTTCTCCCCCTCGTCCACCAGAGCCTGCAGCGTGCTGGCTGCCCAGCGCAGGGCAGCCGGTGAGACTTCACCGTCAGCCAGTCCGTGAATTTGAAATGTGAGGCCGGATAGAAGCGCAAACAGGGTGTCAGCCCGGCCTTTTGCATCAGGCGGACCAAGCCATTCCGCCAGCGGCGCTATCATGTGCTCCCGCCAGACGCGGATCGCTACCGCGCGCGATTCGGGATCGGACAGCGCCATCATCAGCATCGCGGTAATCGCAACGTTGCTGCGGTCGCGGATCAAGCGCACCATGGTTTCACCGAACCGTTCTTTCTTCCAAGTGAAAACCGAGTTCGCGCGCACGATATCGATCAGTGCCGCCTCGAACAGAGCTGCCTTGGTGCCGAAGTACTTCACCGGAAGCGACGAGGCCACATCGGCTCTCGCGGCAATGTCCCTCAGGCCGGCTTGAGTGTACCCGTACTCGGTGAACACTTCGACAGCCGCGGCGAGGATGCGCGCCTTCGTCCGTACGGGGTCACGGCGTTTGACCCGTTTTTCGACGTTTGCTTCCGCGGTGCTGGCCATCCCTTGCCTTACGTGGAACTGAGCTCGGCGAGCAACAAGTAAACGGTTGCTCACCAGTATTGAGCCGCTGTTCATTTGTGCTATCCTGCCGCGACACAAGCCGCTCAAGCGGCGAGCCGGGAGAGGCGAGGATGCCGCAAGTTACGCGCAGCCACTGCAAGATCTGCACCAATCAGTGCGGGATCACATTGACGGTCGAGGGTGAGCAGATCATCCGCGTGAAGGGAGATTTCGATCACCCGCTCAGCAAAGGATATACGTGTCCGAAAGGCCGGGCAGTGGGACGTCTCCACCACCATGGCGCCGCTCTGGTGCGGCCTTCCATGGTGCGCGGCGGCGAGACCGTTGAGCCGGGCTGGGATGCCTGCCTGGACGATCTTGCCGCGCGGCTGCGCAAGGTGATCGACACGCATGGCCCTAATGCGATCGGGTTCTACTTCGGCAGCGGCCTTGGCATGGACGCTGCCGGGTATCGGATGGGAGAGGCGTTCTACAACGCCCTGGGACATCCCCCCAAGTTCACGCCGCTTACGATCGATGGGACGGCCAAGGTCCTGGTCAGCAGCCTGGTAGGAGGCTTCCCTGGCCTGTCCGGGAAGACCGACAACGAAAACGTTGACCTTCTGCTCTATGTTGGCGTCAACCCGATGGTCAGCCATGGGCATAACACCGGCATGTTCAGCCCACCCTCATGGATTCGGGCGGTGGCCAAACGCGGCGAAGTATGGACCATCGATCCTCTGCGGACCGAGACCGCAGCCTACTCCACTCGTCATGTCGCGCCGCTACCGGGCAAGGATTACGCGATCCTGGCTTGGTTGGTTCGTGAAGTAATCGATGGAGGACCGCTCGCGCCGGCGCAGCCGGTGCAGGGACTTGCCGAACTGCGCGCAGCGCTTGACGGCTACGATCTCGCCACCGCAGCTCATATCGCCGGAGTGGGCGAGGAGGAGCTGACCGCGCTGCTTGCCGCGGTCCGCCGCTTCGGCAGCGTCACGGTGGAGACGGGTACCGGCGTCACTATGTCTGAAGGCGCGAACTTGACGCAGTGGTTCGCGTGGCTGCTCAATATCCTTACGGGCCGGATGAACCGCAAGGGCGGCGTCTGGTTCCACCCGGGTTTCATCACGCAGTATGACAGCTTCGAACTGCCGCGCCTCGACAACCCGTTGACTCCTGGCGCGCCCACGATGCCTGAAGCCTCGGGGATCATCGGTGATTGGCCTTGCGCTGCACTACCGGGGGAGATCGAAGCGGGCAATATTCGCGCTCTGGTGAACCTGGGCGGCGCCCTCGTGCGGTCGTTCCCTGACGCCAACGTTCTGGTGCCTGCGCTCCGCCAGCTAGATACTTTTGTAACCCTTGAAGTTGTCGCGAACGAGACGACCGCGCTTTCCACTCACGTGCTGCCGACGAAGGATCAGGTCGAACGTGCGGACATTTCGCTGTGGGACACGTTGAGCGGCAGTGTATCGATGCTCTATTCGCCTCCGGTCGTGTCGCCGATGGGGGACAGGCGGTCCGCCTGGTGGATCATTTCACAGCTTATGCAACGCATGGGCCTTTCGGTCCCCGAAGGTCTGCCGAGTGATGACACGCAGCAGGCGGACGAGGCTATGCTCGCGCGGCAAATGGCCACGGCGCGCTGCAGTTTCGACGAGCTCAAGGCTGCAGGCACCGTCACGTTGCCGCTCGAGTTCCCGAGCGCCTGGGTGGATCGTCACATCGAGCGGATCGATGGCTGGATTGTCGCGCCGCCGCCGCTGCTGGATCTTTGGGCGCGAACACGCGCGGTCGATGGAGAGCGGACCGGCCCGCCGCCGCTCAGCTTCATTCCGCGGCGCCAACGCCGCAAGCTGAATGCATCGCTGTCGTTCCTCGGCAGCCCCGCCGACATAATCCTGCATCCGCAGGACGCGGCTGCACATGCCATTGCCAGTGGGGACCGGGTGCGTGTGACCACTGCGAACGGAGAGATCGTTGTTCTGGCGAACGTCAGCGACACGATCCGTCCTGGCGTCGCCTCGATCCCGCATGGACATGAGAGCGCCAACGTCAATCTGCTCACCAGCGCACAGTCCGTCGACGCACTCACCGGAATGGTTCTCTATTCGGGCATCCCAATTGCGATCGCGAAAGTCGAGGACGAGCAGATGGCCGTACCAACCGCCGCAGTCGGCTGACACAGAGAGAGAAGACAGATGCAGCGCATTTACCGCGTGGTGCAGTGGGCCACGGGCAACGTGGGGAAAGTGTCGATCCGGCAGTTCGTAGAGAACCCGGCCTTCGAAGTGGTCGGCGTTCTCGTTACCAACCCCGACAAGGTGGGCAAGGATGTCGGCGAACTTGCAGGCCTGCCGCCGACGGGCGTCATCGCCACGAATAACGTCGAGGAGATTATCGCGGCAGACGCCGACTGCGTGCACTTCGCAGCTGCCGCCGAGGACATCGACATAGTGTGCCGTCTCCTTCGTTCCGGTAAGAACGTGGTGTCTCCACTCGGCCCGTTCTATCCTTCCAATCAGTACCCGCATTCGATCGAGGCAAGCGAGGCGATTGCCGCCGCGTGCAGGGATGGCGGGACCTCATTCCACGGATCAGGCATTCATCCCGGCTTCGCGGGAGACTTGTTGCCATTGGTCATGGCGCGTGCGGCAGGCCGAATCGACCATATTCATGTGACCGAGGTGGTGGACTTCGCCGCCAATCCCTCCAGCTATATCCCCTTCATGGGCTTCGGGCGCGAACCTGAGGACTTGCTGGCCAACCCCGCGCGCTCGCCAGAGGCGGCGCTGATGTTCTCGCAGTCGATGGCTATGGTCATCGAGGCCCTCGGCAAGCGAATCGAGCGCATAGAGACGAGCCTCGAACTGGCTACAGCGCGAGAGGATATCGCTTATCCCGGAGGGGTCGTGGCTGGCGGTACTGTCGGGGGCCAACATTATGAGTGGAGGGCGATCGTCGATGGCAAGCCGCTCATGACTTTTCATTGCTTCTGGAAGATGGGCGGCCGGATCGACCCTGCCTGGGACTGCGGGGCCAGCGGCTACAGTGTGCGAATCGAGGGCGATCCAGCGTTGCTGATGACGCTTTCCGGCGTCGACGATCATGGAAAGCCTCAATATCCTGGGCTCTCGCTGACCGCGTTGCTTGGCGTCAATGCCATCCCCGCAGTGTGCAATGCGGCTCCAGGCATCGTTACTCATCGCGAACTAGGCCTGTTTGCGCCCCCGGGCCTGCTCCGGTGACGGTATAGAGGATCGCCCTTGCGACCTCCACAGAAGAAGGGGCTGAAGGCTAGCGGTTTGTCATCAGCTTGGTGTTGCCGGGATACCGTGGGCGGCGATCTCACCTCATCGGCAACACGTTGCCCGAACAGCGTTTGACAGCGCCGCGCCATCGTAAGCTGCCCATCCCATGCAGAAATTTCTGTAAGAGAGCACACGCGTTGCGGCAAGCGGCGAAGCGCTGCGTCACTTTGCTAACGCGCTGTTTTTGATCCAAAAGTGTAAGGCTCGTTTACCAAAACCGCTAGGCCCCGGTAAGTGGAGCAGGCGTATTCATGGCGCACACCTAGCCGAGTGAGCCCCATGTACACCAATTCCAAGAACCTCGAGATGCTGCTCTCCGGAGCGACCAACAGCTGGCTTGCCGCCGGTACAGCCAGTACGACGCGGATCGGAACCAGCAAGAACGATATCTTCTACGCCGTGCGGGGCGAGACGATGATCGGCGGACTGGGCGACGACCGCTATTTTGTGTACGAAAACACCGCCAAGGTGGTTGAGAAGCCAGGCGAGGGCATCGACACCATCGACATGCGGTACTGGGGCACGATCGTTATGCCCGACAACGTCGAGAACGTGATCCTGACCGGTGGTGGGAAGGAAGGCGTCGGGGCGACCGGCGCCACGGGCAACGCCTTAAACAACCTCATTATCGCCGGAAAGACCGGCGCCACTCTGGACGGGGCCCGCGGCAACGATGTGTTGGTGGGTGGCGTCGGAGCCGATGTGTTCAGCATCCGCGCCGGCAACGGCTCGGACGTGATCTACAACTTCCAGCATGGTTGGGATGCCGTGAAGCTGAGCGGCTATGGCTTCACCAACTTCCAGCAGCTTCTCTCCAAGTCGTCGCAGGTTGGCAACGATACTCGCATCCAGCTTGGCGCGTCCGAGACGCTGACCTTGCGCGATGTTTCCCTCGGTTCGCTGACCGCCTCGGACTTCAACTTCCAGGATTTCGTCGCTGCCAAGGTTCCGGTGAACAAGACGTTGGACAAGGCTGGCCAAGCCTCGAACGCGAACGGTTGGTTCGTAATCAACAACGCTTGGGGTTCGGGCGACCTCACCATTGGCAAGGATTACACCCTTACCAGCCAGTTCAATACAAGCGACATGACCAGCGGCACCACTTTCAACTGGGCCTATCCGCTTACCACGACCGATACGAAGATTTTGGCTTATCCGGCCGTGCAGTTCGGGATGAATCCCCACAATCTCGCAGGCAACCCTAGCGATACAGCCAAGATGTTCCCCGTTCAGGTCTCGGATCTAGCCAGCCTCACGGCCGATTACGATCTCAGCTATTCCGGAAACCTGGGCGGCTTCAACGTGTCTTTTGACATTTGGCTCGCAAACTCAGCAACCGCCAGCGGCAAGGAAACCATAACCAACGAGATCATGATCTGGCTGCACAAAGGCGGCTTTGAGGCCTTTGGCAAGCCCATCGGCACTTACAAGAACGGCGATTTCAGCGCCACGATCTACCATAAGGGTACATACACGGCGCTAGTCGCCGATGAGAACTGGACCAAAGGTACGATCGATATCGCCGATGTGATCGCCGATCTGAAGGAACGAGGTATCATTTCGGACACCGAGTACCTGCGCTCAGTGGAGCTGGGTGCGGAGGTGACCTCAGGCACGGGCTCGCTGACGATCAACGATTTGCAATTGAACGCCAAGACGCACACCGATGACGGTGCGATCAAGTCGTTCGTTGTGGACGGTTCGGGCACGCAGGTGGAAGTCATCTCGGACTCTCCCGCAGCCGACATCTCCGTACCCGCCGCACCCCTTGCCGAGAAGTTGTTCGACAGCAAAGGCGTCCAGATCGGAACAGTGACCACCGAATCTCCGAGTGCTGACAAGACGGTCGTTATCAAGCACGATCTCGCCGGCAATGTCGTGAGCACCGACGTAACCGTTGTCGGGAAGGAGACGGTGGTCCAGCATTTCGACGGCAATTATCTGCTCACCGCTGCCGAGAAGACCGTGACCAACGCGAACGGCTCGGTGCAGACGGTCTTCTTCGACGGCAACTGGGCCATCACCGGGGCGGCCCGAGTGACGGTGAGCGGCGCGGAGACCAAGACGCAGTACTTCGACGCGAAGTGGCAGCCCTCGGGCATGGATGTCAGAGTGGACGAGGGCAACGGCTCCACCATGGTGAAGCACTTCAACGCAAGCTGGCAATTGGTGGGAGCTGAGCGCGTTGCCGTTTCCGGCGGTGTCACGACCACGCAGACGTGGGACAGTGCCTGGAACCTGGTATCCATGGAGCGCTTGATGATCAATGCCGACGGCAGCAAGCGCGCCGAGCATTACGATAGCAATGCCAAGATGACCGGTTACGACGTCATCAAAGTCGTGGATGGAGTTGAGGTAACCGAACAATACGACAGCCACGGCGTTCCGCAGAGCACCGCCGCTGTTGCGATGAGCACGTCATCGATTGCGCAGGTCGAAGAGACGGCGGGCACCGAAGGCAGCGACCTGATCTATGGTCGCGGTGGCAGCGACATCATCACTGGCGGGTCGGGCGCGGACGTGTTCGTGTTCGACATGAACCTTCCGCGAACCAGCCTGCTGACGATCACCGACTTCCATGCGGGTGAAGACCGCTTCGCCTTGGCTTTCTCTGCGCCCGGCGGAATAGGCACGAGTGGGACATTCGAGGCTTCCGCCTTTTGGTCGGGCGAGGGCGTCAAGGCCGCTCACGATGCAGATGATCGCGTGATCTATGACACTGCGAGCGGGAAGCTCTACTTCGACCCGGATGGGACCGGCTCAGCACAGGCGACACTGGTGGCGCATCTGGTGAATGCGCCGCAAAACCTCACACCGGCGGACTTTCTCATACTGTAAGCTCGTCGGTGGCGGGAAGGAAAGAACGCCGGCAGAGGCTGCGGCGCATAAGTTTCAGGGGCCGGAGTGACTTCGGCCCCTGTGCTATTCGTGGGCTCCTGTGTACCGAAATCGACAGCCGCGTTGAGACCTGCTCAGACCCCGTAGTATTCTCGGTACCAGTCGACGAACCTTGCGACGCCATCGTCAACGCTCGTCTTTGGTGCGTAATCCGTCAGGGTCTTCAGCAGTCCAGCGTCCGCCCAGGTGGCCGGCACGTCGCCTGGTTGCATGGGCATAAGGTTGCGTTCGGCTTTGCGGCCAGTCGCGTCTTCGATGGCTTCGATGAATGCGGTCAGTTGCACGGCATCGGAGTTGCCGATGTTGACGACTCTCCATGGCGCTACGGGGGAAAGGCTGTCACCTTCGACGACTGCTTCCTCGTTCGCGGGCCGCACCGGGGGCGTGTCGATCAGCAGGCGTATCGCCTCGACGAGATCATCGATGTAGGTGAAGTCCCGCTTCATGTCGCCGTAGTTGTAGACGTCAATCGGGCGGCCCTCGAGGATCGCCTTGGTGAACTTAAACAGCGCCATGTCGGGCCGGCCCCAAGGGCCATAGACCGTGAAAAAGCGGAACATGGTGATCGGCAAATCGAACAAGTGCGCATAGCTGTGCGCCATGTTCTCCGTCGCTTTTTTTGTAGCGGCGTAGAACGACATCTGGTGATCGGCCTTGTCGGTTTCCCGATAGGGCATTTCGGTGTTGGCGCCGAAAGCCGATGAGGTCGATGCAAGCAGCATATGCTGAGGCGGATGCGCGCGGGCCGCTTCCAGCAGTTCGAACGTACCGACAATGTTGCTGTCGAGGTATGAGCGCGGGTTCTCGATCGAATAGCGCACGCCTGCTTGTGCCGCGAGGTGGACCACCACGTCGGGCTTCTCACGCGCGAACAGATCCATCAGAAGACCGGGAGTCTCGACGTAGTCCTCAATCGCCTGGAAGTGCTCGGACTGGAGCAACCGTCCGAGGCGTCGCTGCTTGAGCGACACCTCGTAATAGTCGGTCATTGCGTCAAGGCCGATGACTCGAAAGCCATCCCGCAAAAGCCGATCACAGACGAACGAGCCGATGAACCCGGCGGAGCCGGTTACGAGTGCGGTCCGCATGGGCGTGCTCAATCCGATCCGAACAAGTCGCGCGTGAAGATCTTTTCCGGAGCGTCCGCGATCTCGTCCGTCATGCGGTTCGCAATGATGACGTCGCAGTCTTGCTTGAAGGTATCAAGATCCCGCACGACTTCCGAGCCAAAGAACTCTTCGTCTTCCATGGCCGGCTCGTAGATCACGACGTCGATGCCCTTGGCCTTGATCCGCTTCATGATGCCTTGGATCGACGACTGGCGGAAGTTGTCGGAACCGGCCTTCATCACCAGACGGAACACGCCCACCTTCTTCGGCTGTCGCGCTATGATCTGGTCGGCAAGGAAGTCCTTGCGCGTGCGGTTCGCGTCGACGATCGCGCGGATGAGGTTCTGCGGCACCTCGGAGTAGTTGGCGAGGAGCTGCTTGGTGTCCTTGGGCAGGCAGTAGCCGCCGTAGCCGAAGCTCGGGTTGTTGTAGTGCTTGCCGATGCGCGGATCGAGACCGACGCCCACGATCACCTGGCGTGTATCCATGCCGTGAGCGATGGCGTAGCTGTCGAGCTCGTTGAAGAAAGCCACACGCATCGCGAGGTAGGTGTTGGCGAAGAGCTTGATCGCCTCGGCCTCGTTCGGATCGGTGAAAAGGATCTCCACGTCGTTCTTTTCGGCGCCTTGGAACAGCAGGTCCGCGAAGATCCGCGCGCGCTCGGAGCGCTCACCGACGATGATGCGCGAGGGGTGGAGGTTGTCGTGAAGCGCACGGCCTTCACGAAGGAATTCGGGGCTGAAGATGACTTGCGATGTGCCGAGGCGCTTGCGCACATCCTCGACGAAGCCGACCGGGATCGTGGACTTGATCACGATCGTCGCGTTCGGATTGGCATCCTTCGCGGTCTGGATGACGGCCTCTACCGATGACGTATCGAATTTGTTGGTTTCGACGTCGTAATTCGTCGGTGTTGCGACGATCACGTAATCGGCACCTTTGAGCGCCTTTTGCGGATCGAGTGTGGCGGTAAGGTTGAGCGACCTGGTAGCGAGGAACTCTTCCAGTTCTTCATCGACGATTGGCGACTTGCGCGCGTTCAGCATCTCCACGCGCTCGGACGTAATGTCGACGGCGATCACTTCGTTGTGCTGCGCCAGCAGGACAGCATTAGAGAGCCCGACGTAGCCGAGGCCAAAAACCGCGATCTTCATTCTGTCATTCCCCACACAGATTTACAGCGAGCAAACGCCGGTTCTTACGGTAGCCACCCAGTTCGACATGCCAGTGTCAGCTTCGCGCGGGCAAGCCGCCAAGCCTATCCTGTGGTGCGCTGTATCAACAATAGTTATGCTGCAATTGCACACTGTGTCCATAGGATCTTCTTCCTACCCCGAATAGAGGCTTTCCCCCCTTCAGTTGCGGCACACAGCGGAAACAGGGCGCTTCATCTGGAACATGGCGCCGCGCAACCACTGCGTGAGTATCCTCAACCGTCTGTCAGCCAATGCTGCGCGCGGAGCTTCATCCCCGCAAGGGCACGACGCACAAGCTGTTCCGGTGCGCTAGCGGACAACCGCTTCACTTTCGTGATGCCCGAGGCGACAACATTGTTCCGCTCTACGATCGCGTCGCCGCTCCAGTTGCCGACGAACGCGGTGGTCCAGGGGTAGCCCGGCACTAACCATGCACGGTTGCCTTCGATCGTGAGACCTTGCGAGCTGTTGATCCGGCCTTCGGGCGCGACGGTGATCATCGCGGTATAGTTTTCCTTGCCACGGCCATTCACAAAGGAATTCCCGGCGATCCGGCCTGTCGCGCCGTTGGGCAGATCGACGAGGTAGTTGGTGTCACGACCGTGGCTATCATCGAAGCTGCTGTCGAGCACTTCGATGCGGGGTGCGCGGCTCTTGACGTAGTGACCTCCGGTACCCCGCTCGAAACGAGAGCCGGTAATCTTCAGCGCCCCATACTGGCCGATATAGATGCCGTGGGCGCCGTGGCCGTTCGGGTGCTTTCCTAGCCCTGAGAAGGTGGAACGATCGACTATGATCATTGCGGAAGGGTCGTCGCCGGAGAGGATGCCGCTTTGTGCATCGACGAACTGGCTGCGCACGACCGTCAGGTTGGACCGCTCGAGCCGGATGCCCGCACCGTTGCCGTCAGCGACGTTCTGGTGCGTGAAACGCAGGCCCTCCACATGCGCGCCGCGACCGCGCAGCACGAGCGTTGCCTTGCCTTCGCATATGCCTCCGTCGAACACGACCGTGCCGGGGTCGCGGGCAACGAAGGCGACGCGCCCCGCCGTTTGCACAGCGCAATCGGTATAGCGGCCGGGCGCAATCAGCACCGTGCCGTCGCCCTCGCCAATGGCTTGCACCGCTTCCGGTAGACTGCCGAAGCTCTGGCCCGTTTCCGAGACTGTGAAAGGTCGGCCGCTCTGGGCAAGCGCAACGCCGGAAGTGAGTGAGAGCAGGACAGCGAGAACAGACGATCGCACGGGAAACCTCCTTCGGTTTCGCGTCTCATACCGCAGCTACGCGGACATGGGCATCGCTGTCCGGCCGCCCGTTTGCGGCTGTACCACCGGTGGACAGTTCAGAGCGCGAAGTTGCCGAGATGGGCCGCGAAGTATTCCAGGCAGGCAACCCGCCGGTGCAGCGCGCTGTCGGTCACTTTCTCCACGTTGAAGTAGCGGCGCATGATCGGGAACTCGAGATCGACGACGCGGCCCATGAATTCCGGGCTGTTGAGGCCGCCATGCTCGTCGCCCATGGGACGGAGCCTTCGCTGAATCGCGTAGCTGTTCTTGCGCAGCCAGATAGGCCGCACGCGCGTGGCCCACTCATCGAAGCGGTGCCGGCGGCTTGGCGGTTCCGCGAAATGGTGTCCATAGGCGGATGGCCGCGCGGCTAGGACCGGGTCGATCGCATTCAGCAACTGCGCTTCGAAAAGGCCAGCTCGCTTCAACCCGAGCGGCAGAGTTACTGCGGCTGAGACGACACGCTGGTCCAGGAAGGGCAGGAGATAGGGGCTGTAGCGCCCTTCAACGCTAAGTTCGCGGCCGAAGAGGCTGCGGCAGCGCACGCGCGGGTAGATCTGTTCGATCACCGCGCGCGGAAGCTTGCCGGTGTCTCCCGGGCGTTCGAGAACATCGAGCATCTTGTCTCGCATGCGCCGCAGATAGGCCCCGGCGTCAAAAGTTGACGTCGTGTCGCCCCGATCGAAGCGAGCGAAGAAGCTGTCGGTCACTTCGGCAGCCGTGAGGCGCCGGTCGGGCAGGAAGAAGAAGTCGCGGTAGACTTCTCCGCCGCCGCCGGACACCGCTAACGCGCCATCCTTGTGGCGAGCGTCGCGCGCGTACGAGTTGCCACCATTGTCGAACATGCCGCCGAAGTTTGGCGGGCCGTCATGCTCCTCGAAATTGCGCGCGACTTGTTCGGGAAACTCTTCTGGAGTGATGTCGCGGTAGGTGTCCTTGTCGATCCACTCGACTTCGAAGCCCTCGGCGGCGCCGATCTGTTTGGCGATCACCACGTCCGGGCTGTTGGGCCAGCCGTAGACGTAGATGTTCGGCTGGCAGCCGAGTGAGCGCAGCACCGCGAGGACCAGACGTGAATCGAGGCCGCCCGAGAGGGGGCACTGCACCTGGTTGCCGAAATGGCTGACTTGCTCGGTGACCACCTTCGTAAGCAGGTGTTTGTGGTTGGCCAGCCGCTCCGCCGTCGGCTGGCGTATTGGGGCGGCGGGTAGCGGCTTGGAAACGCTGTGGCTCAGCACTTCTCCCGATGAGGTCAGTTCCACCACGCGATTTGGCCCCAGCCGCTTCACTTCGCTCAGCACGGTATCATCGCCCAGCACCGATGCCTGGAAAGCGTATTCGTAAATCCCCTGCGGGTCGAATGTGACGCGGGGCAGCACTCTCGCGGCTGTCAGCAGCGAGGTTGAGAACAGGCTCATTTCCGCGTCGTGATAGAGCTGGAAGGCGGCAAAGAAATCGGTCGCGACAAAGGTGCGTCCGCCGCGGTGGAGGATCAGCGCGAACTGTCCGGCCAGCCTCGACCAGTCGAACTGCGGTGGATCGGCCTCGGCGAGCAGCTTCTGGAGGGCGGCCGACCCCGTCAGCCCGTCGTAAGCGAGTGTGCCGGCGGCGGCGGCGAAGTCATCGCCATGTCCGAAGAACAACGCCGGCCCGTCGGAGATGTACGGCGCTCGCAAGAGCGCCCAGCCGGGGAAGCGGTGCTGCTCCAGCCGGGAAAAGCCGTGCTTCGCAAACTGGTCGCGCGCGATGCCCAGAAACGGCTCCGCTGAGCCTTTCCGCTCTTCTCTTACCAGAAACAGACCAGCCATTGCGCCCAAGCCCCCTTGGCTTCTCCTGCTCAAGGCGATCGCGCGGCAAGGCACGAGGCTCGGCACAGGATTTCCCTGCGTGCGAGGACTGACGAAACGATCTTAAGATGCTGTAAACCGCGTTCAGGCGACGCTATCTTTTTACCTAAGGCGTGGTGATGGCGAGCAGCCGCCGTGCGTCGTCGCAATCACGCTCCATCTGGGCAGTCAGCGCCTCAAGGCTGGAGAACTTCGCTTCCGCCCGCAGGAAATGGTGGAAGGCCACCTCGATCTCCTGACCATAGAGATCGTCCGAAAAATCGAAAAAGTACGGCTCCAGAAGCTCTTTGGGTGGATCGAAGGTGGGACGTACGCCGATGTTGGCAGCGCCGCGCAGCAGCCGCCCATCAGGAAGCTGTCCCGTCACGGCATAGATTCCGTAGCGCGGGCGCAGATACTTGCCGAGTGGCAGGTTGGCGGTGGGAAAGCCAATCGTGCGGCCGAGCTTGTCGCCGTGTTGCACAATTCCGCGCATGGCGAAGGGGCGCGTCAGCAGGCGTGTCGCTGTCTCGCAGTCGCCCGCTCGCAGTGCGGCGCGAATACGGCTGGACGAGATTGGCCCATCGGCATCGAGCACGGGCGGTACCGCGCGCGTCGCGATACCAAGCGGTAGTCCCAGATCACGCAGGGAGCTGGCGGTCCCGCTGCGCCCTTTTCCGAACACGAAGTCCTGCCCCGTGGTGACGCCCGCCGTGCCGAGATGGTCGTGGATCATTTCGCGCACCCAGCGCTCGGCCGGCATGCCCGCAATCGTGGCGTCGAAGTGAAACACCAGCATGGCGTCGGCACCCGCGGCACCAAACAGCTCTTGGCGCTGGTCGAGTGTGGTGAGGCGGAAGGGTTCGGATTCAGGCCGGAAATAGCGGACCGGGTGCGGATCGAAGGTGGCGACCATGGCGGGGCGCCCCTCAGCATGCGCCCAGCGGATCGCTTCGCCGACCACGGCCTGGTGGCCACGGTGGAACCCGTCAAAATTGCCCAACGCCAGAATCGCGCCGCGCAGGGAAACAGGTATGGGCTCGCGGTGGTCGAGGCGAATCATGGCAAGGGGCCTATAGGTGGCGCACGAGCGTCACGAAAGCGTAGCCGGGTCTGCCCTCCTGGGCTGAGTGCTCGTCGCGGTGAATCTCTTCCCATTTAGGCCCGGCGGGCGGCATCGTGATATCGCCTTCGTATTCTGCGTGAATTTCGGTGAGTTCGATCCTGTCTGCCTGCTCATCGAAAAGCGCGAAGATCTCCGCGCCCCCGATCACCGCGATCTCGTCATTGCCCGCCAAGGCGAGCGCAGCCTCAGGCGATGCCGCGACTTCGGCGCCTGCAGCGCTCCATTGCGAATCGCGGGTCAGCACGATGTGGCGGCGGCCCGGCAGGGGCGCGGGAAAGCTCTCGAAAGTCTTGCGGCCCATGATCATCGGCTTGCCCATGGTCATGGCCTTGAAGTGCTTAAGATCCGCCGGCAGGTGCCAGGGCAGGGTGCCGTGCCGCCCGATTACCCCATTGGCGGCCCGCGCGTAGATGAAGACGATCTCGCGCGCCACGCTCAAGCCAGCGTAAGACGCGTGACATGGCCCATCTTGCGCCCGGGAGACGGCGGACCTTTTCCGTAGAGGTGCAGGTGATTGGCGGGATCGGCCAGGATCGTCGCCCAGTCCTGCGCGTCCTCTCCGATGAGATTGCACATGTTGACCGCTGCAGCGGCCAAGCCGGCATCGCCCAGCGGCAACCCGCAGATGGCGCGCACATGGTTTTCGAACTGCGAGATGACTGCGCCCTCGATCGTCCAGTGCCCGGAGTTGTGGACTCGCGGAGCCATCTCATTGAACACCGGCCCGGCCTCGGTCGCGAAGAACTCCAGCGTGAGGACGCCGACATAGTCAAGCGCCTCTGCCACGGCAGCCGCGAGTTCGCGCGCTGGCTTCACCTGAGCCGCGATGGGATCTCCGGCCGGCACCGTCGATCGCGCGAGGATACCCCCTTCATGGACGTTGCGCGCCGAGTCGTAGAAACGGACGTCACCGTTGAGGGCTCGGCACAGGATCACTGAGAACTCTGCCTGGAAGTCGACGAACCCCTCGTAGATGAGCGGCTGTGACGGGAGATCGAGGGCGTCGACGTCGGCAGCAGACATGATTCGCCACTGCCCCTTGCCATCGTACCCTTCGCGGCGCGTCTTGAGGATTCCAGGCGTGCCGATGGTGTGAAGCGCTTCGTCGAGATCGGCTGGAGTGTCGGCGGGGGCGAAGGGCGCCGGCGTTCCACCCAAGCCGACGACGAACTGCTTTTCGTTCAGTCGGTCCTGCGCCGTTTCCAGTGCGCGCGGGTGAGGGTGCAGTGGCACTTCGCCAAGCGCCAGAAGCGGCGTGACCGGCACATTCTCGAACTCATACGTGATGACGGCACAGTCTGCCGCGAAGCGGGCCATCGCCTCCACATCGTCCCACGGTGCACAGGTGTAGGCGGCGCTGACGTCAGCAGCGATCGCGTCCTCCTCTGGCGCGAAGATGTGGCAGCGATAGCCGAGTTGTGCGGCCGCCACCGCAAGCATGCGGCCGAGCTGCCCGCCCCCAAGTATGCCGATCGTTTCGCCGGGAGGAATCATGTTGTTGGTCGCTGCTTCTTACGCCGGCTTTTCGGCTACGCTGGCGGTCTGCTCCGCACGGAATGCCTTGAGTCTTTCGGCCAGTGCATCGTCGCCCGTCGCGAGGATTGCGGCGGCTAGCAAGCCCGCGTTCGCGGCTCCCGCCTCGCCGATCGCCAAAGTGCCCACGGGAATGCCTGCCGGCATCTGCACGATCGAGAGCAAGCTGTCCTGACCCGACAAGGCTTTCGACTGCACCGGCACGCCCAGCACCGGCACGTGCGTCATCGAGGCGATCATTCCGGGCAGGTGCGCCGCACCGCCAGCACCCGCGATCACCACCTTGAAGCCGTTCCCGGCAGCGGTTTTTGCGAACTCGACCAAACGGTCGGGAGTGCGATGGGCCGAGACGATCCGCGCTTCGTAGGCGACTTCGAGCCGATCGAGCATCTCGGCCGCGCGCTGCATCGTCGGCCAGTCCGACTGGCTGCCCATGACGATCGCGACGAGCGGCGCCGCCGTCATCTCAACGCTCCGACAAGTAGTAGCGGTCGAGCACCGCCAGATCGTCGTCGAGATCGTAGATGATCGGTTGCCCGGTCGGGATTTCGAGCCCGGTGATTTCTTCGTCGGAAATGCCCGAGAGGTGCTTCACCAGCGCGCGCAGGGAATTGCCGTGGGCCGAAACCAGCACGGTTGCGCCGGCCTTGAGGTGCGGCACGATCGAGCCTTCATAGTAAGGCAGGACGCGAGCGATCGTGTCCTTCAGGCTCTCGGTATTCGGGATCGGAATGCCCGCATAGCGCGCGTCTGCGGCGAGATCGAACGGTGATCCGCTTTCGAGTACCGGTGGCGGCGTGTCGAAGCTGCGGCGCCAGATCTTGACCTGCTCGTCGCCGTGCTTGGCCGCCGTTTCGGCCTTGTCGAGCCCGGTGAGGCCGCCATAGTGCCGCTCGTTCAGGCGCCAATCCTTTGTTTCGGGGATCCACAGGATGCCGGCTGTTTCCAGCGCAAGGTGCAAGGTCCTGATCGCGCGAGTCTGGAACGAGGTGAAGGCGACCGTGGGCAGGATGCCCTTTTCCTTCAGCAGCGTGCCGGCGGCCTTTGCCTCGGCCACTCCCTTCTCGGTCAGATCGACGTCCCACCAGCCGGTGAAGCGGTTCTCGAGGTTCCACTGGCTCTGGCCGTGGCGAACTAGGATGAGGCGAGGCAAGGCATCACGCTCCTTGGCTGGAGCCCGCTTGGTAAGACGCGCGGTGCTCGTTGGCTTGAGAGAGGCAGGCCCTAGCTTTCCCGCGCCTCGTTGGAAAGAGTGCCCGATTCGATTTCAGAGTCGTTTTCCGGTTCGCCGCTTTGTCCGCCGATATCCTGCAAAGCTCCCATCGCGCGCGCCTGTGCCTTCCTACGGTGCAGATTCTCGCGCAGCTTGGCGGCGAGGCGCTCTTCGCGTGAGCGCGGATCGGGTGGCTTGACCATATCCCGGCGATGCCGCGACTCATGTGCAAGCGCAAGCGGCGCTTGACATTCTTTCCCTTGGCGACAATAGCGCCCGCCTGCCCCGGCGCCCTGACAGCGGCGGTGAAGCAAGCTGCTGTAGCTCAGTGGTAGAGCGCGTCATTGGTAATGACGAGGTCGGGAGTTCAATCCTCCCCAGCAGCACCATTCTCTATCCCCTTTCATCAGGCCTTCCGTGGAAACACTTGGGCGCGGTGGTACTGAATAGAAACTCTACCGACCTCAATAGAGCGCGATCGCTTGCAAGGATTGCTGCACCCGATCATCCGGCTTGAGGTGGAGGGCGGCAATGAAGTAATGGCGCTGCGGGATCAGGAATCGGATCGGGGTTCATTCTCTTGAGCAGAAAGCACGCACTGGCCTGGGCTGTCGCAATCTGCGCAGTGATGGGCGGGCCCGGCCTGGCGAGCGCCGACGTTCTCCAGATCGACGCTGCCGGTCCGCGCTGGGTCGCCGGCGGCCCCGTGCAGGAAACCACTGCGCCAGCAGTGGGCGAGCCGGATCTCGGCACACTCGAACTTGCGCCCGACGGCACAGCTTTCCACCCTGCCTCGGTCACGCAAGTGGCAGATGCAGCCGGGCCTGAGCGGTTCCGCGCGCGAGTCGCGGAACTCGCCCGGAAGTACGATATCAGCCCTAACTTGCTGGAAGCGGTGGTGTGGCAGGAGAGCCGCTGGAATCCGGGCGCGGTATCGCCGGTCGGCGCACGGGGCCTCGCGCAGCTGATGCCCGGCACGGCGCGCGAACTCGGCGTCGATCCTCGCGACCCTATGGCCAACCTGGAGGGCGGTGCGCGCTATCTGCGGATGCAGCTCGACGCATTCGGCGGGGACATCGAGAAGGCGCTTGCCGCTTATAATGCCGGGCCGATGCGTGTGCAGCGCGCAGGTGGCATTCCCGCGATCCGCGAGACCCAGCTCTACGTAGCTTCGATCATGGCGCGGCTGAGCGCTCCTGTTCGCAAGTAACGCCCACCCGAAATCCCGCGATGCCGAAGTGAGGCGGGGTGCGCTGATGGTGCTTTAAGGGTGACGGGGGGTTGCCCTGTCTCGTGCTGCATCGCACAAGGCATGAATCATGCGCATCGCCATTGTCGACGAAAGCGCCACACGCGCCTCGATCATCCAGGAAGGTCTGGCAACGCTGCCTGAATGCGACATCTTTGTCGTGACGGAGCGGCGTGGGCTCGTCGCGCGGATCCAGGAGATCGCGCCGGAGATCGTACTGATGGACCTCGGCAATCCCTCTCGCGACGTTCTGGAGGAATACTTCGCGGTCAGCCGGGTTCTCGACAGGCCCATCGCTATGTTCGTGGACGAGAGCGACAACGAGACGGTTGCCGCGGCCGTGGAAGCGGGCGTTTCGTCCTATGTCGTGGACGGCTTGGCGGCGAACCGCATTCGCCCGATCCTGGACCTCGCGGTGATTCGCTTCAACGCGTTCGCGCGGCTGCAGAAAGATCTCGCCGAAGCCAAAGGCAAGCTTGCCGACCGCGACACGATCGACAAAGCGAAGCGCATCCTGATGAACAGCCGCGGGTTGCCCGAGCCAAAAGCCTATGCAGAAATGCGCAATGCGGCGATGAACCAGGGCAAGCGCATCGTTGATATTGCGGAGGCGATCGTTACCGCGCACCGCCTGATGGGAGGCAGCCGAAGTGCCGAATGAGCTGACCATCGGCTTCCTCCCCCTCGTCGATGCCGGCCTTCTGATCCTTGCTCGCGAGCACGGATTTGCCGAGGAGGAGGGGCTCTCGCTGCGGCTGGTGAAGGACGTGAGCTGGGCGACCGTGCTCGACCGCCTGCTTTATGGTCACAGCGACGCGGCGCACCTGATCGCGCCTCTCGCCATCGCGACGACGCTCGGTCGGGGGCGGCCGCAACAAGCGCTGTCGGTGCCGTTTGTCCTGGGCCTTAACGGCAATGCGATCACTCTTCGTCCCGAATACGCGCAGCGCGTCCGCTTGCCGGGCACGATGGGAAGTGCGCGTGACGTGGGCGCAGCTTTGCGCATCATCGCCGATGAGCGTTTGGCTGCCAGCGATCCGCTGCGTTTCGGCGTCGTCCACCGCTACTCTAGCCACAACTACATGCTGCGCTACTGGCTCGCGGCTTGCGGCATCCGGCCCGACAAGGACGTGGAGATCATCACGGTGCCGCCGCCATACTGCGCAGAGGCGCTCGCAGCGGGGGACGTTGACGGGATCTGCGTGGGCGAGCCTTGGAACAGCGTGGCGGTGGAGCGCGGCGCAGGCGAGATCGTGCTGGCGACGGCACAGATCTGGCGCCGCGGTGTCGAAAAGGTTCTGGCACTCAAGCAGTCCGTGCTGGAGGACAAGATCGAGTCGGTGCGGCCGCTGATCCGCGCGCTTTGCCGGGCAGGCACCCACTTCGTCGATCCGGAGAACTGGGACGCCAACGCCCAGATTCTCGCGCGGGCCGAGTATCTGGATGGCAGTCCTGACCTGATCCGCCGCGCGATTGCCGATCGACTGCTGCTCGCCCGCGATGGCGCAGTGGTCCACTACCCGGACTTTATGTTCCAGTATCGAGAAGCCGCCAATTTCCCATGGGTCAGCCAGGCTGAGTGGCTCTACACACAGATGGTAAGGTGGGACGGGACTCCGTTCGATGCGGAAGAGGCAGCTAAGGCAGCGCGGGTATTCCGCCCGGATATCTACCGCGCGGCACTAAGAGGCACCGGAGAGCCCTTGCCCGGAGCCAGTTCAAAGGTCGAGGGCAGCCTTATGCAGCGAACCGCCGTGGGCACGCAGCAGGGCGCCATGGTCATGGAACCCAACCGCTTTTTCGATGGCGTGGTGTTCGACCCGTCGCATCTGGAAGACTACCTGAAGCACCTTCCCTGACGCGCTAGTTACGCTGCACTGCAAAATAGCGCTTTACGCGAGACCCGCGAATCGCTTATCCAGTGACCGTCGCGGTTCGTCGGCTCCCAAGGACGGGATGCCCATCGATACGAGCCGCAGCAGCTTCAGAAACACGTGGCAACGTCGCCGCCCGACCTGGTCCTTGTGACCTCATGTCGTGGCGGCTTTTTCACGTTTGTCACATGGCAGGGATCGAGAACGCGGATGAGTCAGGTTCAGGGGCATCGGTTCAGGCGGCGTGCAGTCATAGCGGCCCTGCTGGTCAGTGTTACGCTGGCGGGTTGTGGCAAGAGCCAGTCGGGCGACGCGGCGCAGGCCGCCGTGGCCTCGGGCGGCGTAGAGAAGCCGGTGCTGAAGCTCGGCTTCATCAAGCTGACCGACATGGCTCCGCTAGCGATCGCTAAGGAGAAGGGCTTTTTCGCCGAAGAGGGCCTGAACGTGACGCTGGAGCCGCAAGCGAACTGGAAGGTGCTGCTTGATGGCGTCATAGGCGGCCAGCTCGATGGCGCGCACATGCTGGCGGGGCAGCCGATCGCGGCGACGTTGGGTCTTGGCACGCAGGCGAACCTGATCGCGCCGATCAGTCTCGATCTCAACGGCAATGCGATCACGCTGTCGAACCGCGTCTACGGCATGATGGAGCCCAGCCTGCCGAAGGGCGCGGACGGCAAGCCGTCGCACCCGATCAGTGCCGCTGCGCTCAAGCCGGTGGTCGCCAGCTTCCAGCAGCAAGGCAAGCCGTTCAAGATGGGGATGGTCTTCCCGGTCTCCACGCACAACTACGAGCTGCGGTACTGGCTTGCAGCTGGCGGGCTGAACCCCGGCTACTACACGCCCGGCGATACCGGCGGCACCGTCGGCGCGGACGTCCAGCTTTCCGTTACTCCGCCGCCGCAGATGCCTGCAACGCTCGAGGCGGGCACGATCGAGGGCTACAGCGTCGGCGAGCCGTGGAACCAAGCGGCCGTGCAGAAGAAGATCGGGGTGCCCGTCGTCACCGATGACCAGATCTGGCACGACAATCCCGAGAAGGTGCTGGGGCTGCGCGAAGACTTCGCTCAGAAGTACCCCGCCACGACCGCGGCCATGCTGCGCGCGATCATCAAGGCGCAGCAGTGGCTTGATGCTGACGGCGGCAAGAACCGGGCCGAAGCAGTCAAAATCCTCAGCCAGTCCAACTACGTAGGCGCGGACCCTGAAGTGATCGCCGCATCGATGACCGGCAAGTTCACCTTTGCGCCGGGCGACACGCGTGACGCGAAGGGCTTCAACATCTTCTTCGACAAGAACGCAGGCTACCCGTTCTACTCTGATGCGATCTGGACGATGACTCAGATGCGCCGCTGGGGCCAGATTCCTGCGGATCACGAAGACAGCTGGTATCTGGAGAAGGCCAAGGCGGTCTATCGCCCGGACCTCTACCTCGCCGCCGCCAAGCCGCTCGTTGAAAAGGGGGTGATCCCTGCCGAGGCGATCCCGCAGACCGATGGCTTCAAGCCGGTCGACAACGGCTTCATCGATAAGGTGCCCTACGATGGGCACAAACCCAACGCCTACATCCAGTCGCTCAAGATCGGCCTCAAGCAGGGCCAGAAGGTCACGGCTGCCGGCGTGACCGGCTCCTGAACGCGACCAGAGGAGAAAACTGATGGCAACCGCATACGCGAACATCGCCGAACCCGCCGACACCCAGGCGGCTCCGAGCGCTGCAAGCGCGCCCCAGACTGCGCGCGCGCCTGAGGCTGCGTCCTCCAGCGAGCCATCGGCGGCGCTGCAGGCGTTCGTCGCCCGGTTCGGCCTGACTCTGCTGGCGCCGCTGCTGGGAATCCTGGCCTTCTTAGGCCTGTGGGCCGCGCTGGCGCCGCAAGTCGACACATCGCTTGGCGCACTGCCCGGTCCGGTCGAAGTGGCCGAGCAGGGTGCCGTGCTGTTCGAGGAGTGGCAGGCGTCGCGCATCAACGCTGCGCAGTTCTATGCGGAACAAGACGCGCGCATCGCCGCGGGAACGCAGACGATGTCCTTCGATTACGCAGGGCCGCCCACGTTCCTCGATCAAGTCATCACATCGCTGGAGACCGTCGCGCTGGGCTTCGGGTTGGCCAGTCTGGTCGCGGTGCCGCTGGGCCTTGCCGCTGGCCTCTCGCCGATGTTCAGCGCCGCCATCAACCCGCTGGTGCAGATCATGAAGCCGGTCAGCCCGCTCGCCTGGCTGCCGATCGTAACCATGGTGGTCTCGGCCACCGTTTCCAGCGCCGACCCGATGCTCGCCAAGAGCTTCGTGATCTCGGCCATCGTTGTCATGCTCTGCTCGCTCTGGCCGACGCTGATCAACACTGCGATCGGCACCGCCTCGATCGACAAGGACTTGCTCAATGTCGGACGCGTGCTGAAGCTGGGCACGTTTGCCAAGCTGACCAAGCTCGTCCTGCCGAGCGCGCTGCCTTACATCTTCACCGGCATGCGCCTTTCGCTGGGCGTGGGCTGGATGGTGCTGATCGCAGCGGAAATGCTCGCGCAGAACCCGGGGCTCGGCAAGTTCGTGTGGGATGAGTTCCAGAACGGCAGTTCGCAGAGCCTCGCCCGCATCATGTTCGCGGTGATCGTGATCGGCCTGATCGGCTTCCTGCTCGATCGCCTGATGATGCTTTTGCAGAGCTTCGCCAGCCGCAACCGCGTAGCCTGAGGACAAACAACCATGGCCACGATCCTCTCGCTTCAGGGCGTCAGCAAGAGCTACATCGGAAACTCCGGCGCGGTCACCCGCGTGCTCGATGGCATCGACCTCGACGTGGAGGAGGGCGAGTTCATCGCTATCCTCGGCTTCTCCGGCGCGGGCAAGACGACGCTGATCTCGGCGATTGCCGGCCTGGTGAAGCCGGACGCGGGCACGATCCTGCTGCACGGCCAGCCCGTCGATGGGCCGGGCAAGGACCGGGGCCTCGTCTTCCAATCGTATTCGCTCTTCCCTTGGCTGACGGTGGAGAAGAACGTCGCGCTTGGCGTTGACGCCGTCCACAAGGACCGCTCCGCCGCCGAACGTGCCGCCCTCGTGAAGCAGAAGGTCGAGCTTGTCGGCCTTGGCCATGCGATGGACCGCAAGCCGGCGCAGCTTTCGGGCGGCATGCGCCAGCGCGTCTCGGTGGCGCGTGCTCTGGCGATGGAGCCGGAAATCCTGCTGCTGGACGAGCCGCTTTCGGCACTCGATGCGCTCACCCGCGCCAAGCTGCAGGATGAGATCGAGCGCATTCGCAAGGAAGAGAAGCGCACGATCATCCTCGTCACCAACGACGTGGACGAAGCGCTGCTTCTGGCTGATCGCGTAGCCATCCTGACACCGGCGCCGTCCGCACGGATCGGCCGTATCGTCACCGTCGACGTTGCGCGCCCCCGCGACCGCGAGGCTGTGAATGACGACGCGCACTTCCAGTCCTTGCGCCGCGAGATCGTGGGCTATCTTGGCATGCTGAACGCGGGCGGCACTGTTGGCGAGAGCGGCGTGCCACTGCCGCAAGTTACGCCCATCGATCTGTTCGCGGGCACTTTGCCCAAGGCCTATCAAGACGCGGCAAAGTCAGCCGTGGAGCGGCGCTACCTAGAGTTCTTCAAGCTCAACAAGGTCTATCCTACCCCGAAGGGACCGCTCACTGTGGTCGAGGATTTCAACTTGCTGATGGATAAAGGCGAGTTCGTTTCGCTCATCGGCCATTCCGGTTGCGGCAAGTCGACCGTGCTGACGATGGCTGCGGGGTTGAACCCCATCAGTTCCGGGGGCGTCGTGCTGGACAACCGCGAGATCAGCACGGCCGGGCCGGACAAGGCCGTGGTGTTCCAGGCGCCCAGCCTGATGCCCTGGCTCACCGCGCGTCAGAACGTGGCGCTCGGAGTGGAGCGGGTTTACCCCCACACGACGAAGGGTGAGCGGCGCGACATCGTCGATTACTACCTCGACCGCGTCGGCCTTTCCGATGCAAAGGACAAGCTGGCCGCCGAAATGTCGAACGGCATGCGCCAGCGCGTTGGCATCGCCCGCGCCTTCGCTCTCAGTCCAAGGCTGCTGCTGCTGGATGAGCCTTTCGGGATGCTCGACAGCCTGACGCGCTGGGACCTTCAGGACGTGCTGGTCGAAACCTGGAATCGCACGAAGGTGACAGCGATCATGGTCACGCACGATGTCGATGAAGCAATTCTGCTGGCTGATCGTGTGGTGATGATGACCAATGGTCCGAACGCCACCATCGGAAAGATCCTAAAGGTCGACTTGCCGCGCCCGCGTGATCGCAAGGCGCTGCTGGAGGATGACAGGTTCTACCAGTACCGCCAGGAAGTCCTGCGCTTCCTTGCCGAATACAATCATGGGCCCGCCGCGAAGGCGGCCTGAACAGGGATAAGCGCCGGGCGGGCAATGATGTCCGTCCATAAAGGCAGCCAAAATCGGGCGTGAGGGAGCGCCCGGACAGCGGCAGGCAAAGAAGTCTGCCTTCCGGTCCCATCCGGGACCTGGCGGTGCGTTCATGCGCCCGCCGTGAGGGAGGCAGTGTGTATGAGATCCATCCTGACCATGACTGCAGCGGCTGGCGCGCTGGCGCTTGCCACGCCCGCTTTCGCCCAGCCGGGAGACCCGGTGCAGGTGTCGGATGCGTTCAGCATCGACCCGATCATCGCGGGTAAGCTGCGGTACGAGCACGTCGATCAGCCCGATCTGGGCCTTTATGCCGATGCCGTGACGATGCGGCTGAGGGCAGGCGCCGAGTTCCGCTACCGCAACGTGTCGGTTCTGGCTGAGGGCGAGGGCACTCTGGCGATCGTCGACAACTACAACGCATTTCCCTTTCCAGTGCCCGGCTCCAGCCAGCGACGGCTGGGCTATTCGGTCGTGCCCGACCCGCAGAACGTGGAGCTGAACCGGCTGCAAGTGGCCTACAAGGTGGACGGCACCGGCGTCACCGCAGGGCGCCAACGCATCAACCTGGACGATCAGCGCTGGGTTGGCTCCGTCGACTGGCGGCAGAACGAGCAGACTTTCGATGCTGTACGGGGCGAGGGTAAGCTTGGCCCTGTCACTCTCGACGCGACTTATGCATGGAGCCAGCGCACGCTGTTCGGCACCGATGCCGGTCCGCGTCAGGCTTACGACGGCAACCTGATCTTCCTGAATGGCGGCGTGAAAGCAGGGCCTGTGCAGGTGAAAGCCTTTGCTTACCTGCTGGACTTCAACGATCCCCTGCAACTGGCGAATTCCACACAGACATACGGGCTGCGCGCTAATACCGTGCTGCCGGTCACGCCCCGGGTGAAGCTCGACCTCACCGGATCATACGCTCGCCAGTCCGACTGGCAGCGCAACCCGCGCGACTATGCCGTCGATTATGTGTTGGCGGACGGCGGCGTGACCTTCGCCGGGCTTCGCCTCGGCGGCGGCTGGGAGAAGCTGGGGTCGGACAATGGCGCCGCGCTGCAGACCCCGCTCGCCACACTGCACAAGTTCAACGGAACCGCCGACTTGTTCCTGACAACGCCCGCACAAGGGCTGCAGGATGCCTATGGCGCTGTGAGTTACGCGTTCACTCAGGTGAAGGCGCTGCCCGGCCTCAATGCAGCCGTCGTCTACCACCAGTTCGACAGTGACGTGGGCGACATCGAGTACGGCACCGAGTGGGATGCCCACGTCGCGTTCAAGCTCGGCCAGGTCGGCATTCTCGCCAAATACGCCAATTACCGCGCGGCCAATCCCCGCACCACCGACACCGAGAAGTTCTGGCTCCAAGCCGAATTTGCCCTCTGAGGGAGTAAGATCGCATGTCCTACCTCGCACCCGCCGAGTTCGTCACCAAGCTGATCGATGCTGGTGAATCCAAGATCATGATGTCCACCAAAGACACGCTAGTGCGTGCCTACATGGCGGGCGCGACGCTGGCGCTTGCCGCCGCCTTTGCCGTCACCATCAACGTGCAGACGGGGCAGCCGCTCGCGGGAGCGATCCTGTTCCCGGTCGGCTTCTGCATGCTTTACTTGCTGGGTTACGACTTGCTCACCGGGGTATTCGTCCTCGCGCCCTTGGCAATGTGGGACAAGCGCCCCGGTTGCACTTGGCGCGGCGTGTTCCGCAATTGGGGGCTGGTGTTCACCGGCAACTTCGCGGGCGCGCTGACCACGGCCTTCCTCATGGCCATCTACTTCACCAACGGCTTTTCCACCCCGCCCAGCGAAGTGGGCGCAAAGCTTGCCGGCACGGGCGTGGCGCGCACGCTGGGCTATGCCGAGTTCGGAGCCGCCGGCTGGATGACGATCTTCGTGCGCGGCATGCTGTGCAACTGGATGGTCTCGACCGGCGTCGTCGGCGCGCAGATCTCCACTTCGGTGAGCGGCAAGGTCATCGCCATGTGGATGCCGATCATGCTGTTCTTCTACATGGTCTTCGAGCACTCCGTGGTGAACATGTTCCTGTTCCCGACCGCGCTGATGCTGGGCGGTGACTTCACTGTAGGCGATTACTTCTGGTGGAACGAGGTGCCGACCGTGCTCGGCAACCTGGTGGGCGGCGTCACCTTCACCGGGCTGATGCTCTACAGCACCCACGCTCGCACTTCGCCGAAGCGCAGCGTCGGCAAGCCCGACATCAAGATCGCCGCCTGAGCTTGACGCTTCCGCCGGAGGCGCAGTGCCTCCGGCGCTCTTTCAAGGATGATTGCACGATGATGACCAAGGCCGACGTGACCGAGATGATCATGGAGAAAAAGCGCGCAGGCGGCACGACCTGGGCCGAGATCGCCAACATGGCGGGCTTGGGCGAAGTCTTCGTGACCTCCGCGTGCCTCGGCATGAACAGCCTGCCGCGTGACGTCGCGGAGAAAGTGGCAACGGGGCTGGGCCTGCCGCAGGAGGCGGCTGTGGTGCTGGCCGAATACCCCAAGAAGATGTTCGACCAGGCCGTTCCGACCGACCCGTGCATCTATCGCCTTTACGAGATCGTCGGTGTCTACGGCGAGACGATGAAGGAGCTGATCCAGGAGAAGGGCGGCGACGGGATCATGAGCGCGATCGACTTCGACATGCAGATCGAGAAGATCCCGAACGAGAAGGGCGATCGCATCGAGGTGACGATGTCGGGCAAGTTCCTGCCGTATCGAAGCTGGTAGTACGGCATATTCTTTTGCTGCACTGCAAAATCGCTTGCCGCTGAACCCGCGAATCGGTTACAAGATTCGCAAGCGATTGAGCGCCGTCCGACGAGGGACGATCAGCGCCTCGCCTACCAACTGACAGACGCGTGGCAATGAAGCCGCCCGTGTTCCCCACAGGGAACGCTGGCGGCTTTTTTCGTTGTGCGCGTCTCGGGAATGGAGACGTGATGTGAATGCACCGATGAACTTCGAGAAGGGGAAGCTTCCGGGCCAAGCTCGCGAGCGGCTCGTGGTGATCGGCAACGGCATGGCCGGATGCCGCGCCGTCGAGGAGATCCTTGCGCGCGATCGGGGTCGCTTCGACGTGACGATCTTCGGCGCCGAGCCGCGGGTGAACTACAACCGCATCATGCTCTCCCCCGTGCTTGCCGGCGACAAGAGCTTCGACGAGATCGTCATCAACACTGCCGAGTGGTACGCGGACAACGCGATCACTCTCGTCTCTGGCGATCGGGTCGACCACATCGACCGCGAGCACAAGTGCGTCGTCGCTCGCTCGGGGCGCGTAGAGCCTTACGATACCCTGCTGATCGCCACCGGCTCCGATCCCTTCATCATTCCGATCCCCGGTCACGATCTGGACGGCGTCGTCACGTTCCGCGACCTCGATGACGTCGACAAGATGCTGGCTGCCGCTGAGAAGGGTGGCGACGCTGTGGTGATCGGTGGTGGCTTACTGGGCCTCGAAGCAGCGCATGGCCTTGCGCTGCGCGGCATGAAGGTCACTGTCGTTCATCTCATGCCCACGCTCATGGAGCGCCAGCTGGATGAAGCTGCCGGGTATTTGCTCAAGACGGAGCTGGAACGCCGCGGCCAAACGATACTGACGGGTGCCAACACCAAGGCGATCCACGGCGTCGAGGGGCAGGTCGTTGGCATCGAGCTGGAGGACGGGACCCGTATCAAGGCAGACATCGTCGTCATGGCCGCAGGTATCCGCCCCTCGACCGGTCTCGCCAAAGCCGCCGGGCTGGAGTGCGAACGCGGCATCATGGTCGATGACCACATGGTCACTTCGGATTCGAGCGTGCTGGCTGTGGGCGAATGCGTGCAGCACCAGGGCCTTTGCTACGGCCTCGTCGCACCGCTGTGGGAAATGTGCCGCGCCTTGGCTGACCATGTGACGGGCGCGCCCAGCGGCTATCTTGGCTCTGTCACTTCGACCAAGCTCAAGGTCTCCGGCATCGACTTGTTCTCCGCCGGCGACTTCTCTGGCGGCGAGGGCTGCGAGGACATCGTCATGCGCGATGCCTCCCGCGGCGTGTACAAGCGCGTCGTCCTCAAGGAAGATAAGCTGATCGGCGCCGTCCTCTATGGCGATACCGCCGATGGGAACTGGTACTTCGACCTTCTTAAGAGGGGCGAAAGCGTATCGGATATTCGCGAAGGCCTCATCTTCGGACAAGCCTTCGCATCGGGGGGCGTTCTCTCGGACCCTAACGCCGCCGTTGCCGCCCTCTCGGACGAGGCCGAGGTTTGTGGGTGCAACGGCGTTTCCAAGGGCACGGTGGTCAAGTCCATCCTCGACGGTGCCTGCTCGCTCGATGCGGTGCGCTCGACCTGCAAGGCCTCCGGCTCCTGCGGCTCCTGCACGGGCATCGTGGAGTCGCTGCTCGCCCTCACCATGGGTGAGGACTACGGCGGCGCGCGTGAGGTGAAAACGCTCTGCAAGTGCACCAGCTTTGGCCATGACGATGTGCGGCGCCTGATCTTGGAGAAGGATCTGAAGGCGATCCCGCAAGTCATGCAGGAGCTGCACTGGTCGACGCCTGACGGCTGTGCCTCGTGCCGGCCCGCGCTCAACTACTACCTGCTCTGCGCCTGGCCGGGCGAGTACGTGGACGATCAGAAGAGCCGCTTCGTGAACGAGCGCATGCATGCCAACATCCAGAAGGACGGCACCTATTCCGTGGTTCCGCGCATGTGGGGCGGCCTCACTAATCCGCGCGAGTTGCGGGCCATCGCCGACGTGGTGGAGAAGTACGACGCCCCCATGGTCAAGGTCACCGGCGGCCAGCGGCTCGACATCTTTGGGATCAAGAAGGAAGACCTGCCCGCCGTATGGGCCGATCTCAACGCCGCCGGGATGGTTTCGGGCCATGCCTACGGCAAGTCGCTACGCACCGTGAAGACGTGCGTAGGTTCGGAATGGTGTCGCTTCGGTACCCAGGACTCGACGGGGCTGGGTGTCAAGCTGGAGCAGATGACCTGGGGTTCATGGATGCCCCACAAGTTCAAGATCGCGGTCAGCGGCTGCCCCCGTAATTGCGCGGAGGCGACGATCAAGGACTTCGGCGTGGTCTGCGTAGACTCCGGATACGAACTGCACGTCGGCGGCAACGGCGGCATCAAGGTTCGCGCCACGGACTTCCTGTGCAAAGTCGGTACCGAGGAGGAGGCGATGGAGATGTGCGCCGCCTTTACCCAACTCTACCGCGAGGAAGCGCACTATCTGGAACGCACCGCGCCCTGGATCGAGCGCGTCGGCCTTGAGTACATCAAGGAAAAGCTGCTCACCGATCCCGACGCTGTGCGCCAGTACGCTGCACGCTTCCGCTACTCGCAGCAGTTCTCGCAGGACGACCCCTGGGCCAAGCGCGCCCAGGGCGATCGCCGCGACCTTCACGCCCACATCGCGACTGTCCGCCCGATGGTCGTCGCACCAGAGATGGAGAACGCCTGATGATTGGCGATTGGCTCGACATTGGCCCCAAGACGCAGATCGAACCCGGCACTGCGCGCACTCTGCCCGTTGAAGGCGGTGAGGAAATCGCGGTGTTCCATACGATGCGGGGCGAGTTCTTCGCGCTGGTGAATTCCTGCCCGCACAAGCAGGGTCCGCTCAGCCAGGGCATTGTCCACGGCGACGTGGTGACCTGTCCGCTGCACAACTGGAACATCTCGTTGCGCAGCGGGAATGCGCTGGGCTCTGACGAGGGCTGTGTTCCGACGATCCCGCTCAAGGTCGATGCCGGGCGGATCTACCTCAAGCGCTCGGCGGTCCTTTCGCCCCGCGCGCTGGCGGTGCAAGCGGCGTGAAGCAGCCGATCCGCACCACTTGCGCCTATTGCGGCGTCGGTTGCGGGATCAGCGCGACCGTCACGGGCGAGCGCTCGGTGCGGATCGCCGGAGACAGCGAACACCCCGCCAACGCAGGGCGCTTGTGCTCGAAAGGCACGCACCTGGGCGAAACGGTCGGGCTGGAAGGTCGCTTGCTCCACCCGATGATTGGGGAGGAGCAGGCGGACTGGGACGATGCGCTGGATCTCGTTGCGGGGAAGATGCGCGATTGCATCGACCAGCACGGGCCAGATTCGGTGGCGTTCTACGTCTCGGGCCAGCTTCTCACCGAAGATTATTACGCCGCGAACAAGCTGATGAAAGGTTTCATCGGCTCGGGCAACATCGACACCAATTCGCGGCTCTGCATGGCGAGCGCGGTTGCCGCCCACAACCGCGCCTTTGGCGAGGATGTGGTGCCGTGCTCTTACTCCGACCTGGACGAGGCGGACCTGATCCTGCTGGTCGGGTCGAACACGGCGTGGTGTCATCCGGTGGTGTGGCAGCGGATCGAGGCCGCGCGCGAGAAGCGCGGGACCAAGCTTGTCGTCATCGACCCGCGCCGGACCGAGACGGCCGAGCAGGCAGACTTGCACGTGGCCGTTGCGCCCGACGGTGACGTTGCCCTGTTCAACGCTCTGCTGGCGACAATGCGTGAGCGGGGCCTCGTGGACGAGGCCTACCTTTCCGAGCGCGTGAACATAGACGACGGCTTCTGGGCCAGCCTACCCCGCGGCGCTGGCATGCCGGATGCGATCTTCTCGCAGCTTACCGAACTTGTCGCGGCCCATCCGCGTATGGTCACTCTGTTCAGTCAAGGCGCGAACCAGTCGGTGTGTGGCACCGACAAGGGCAACGCGATCATCAATCTCCACCTCGCCACGGGGCGCATCAACACGCCGGGCGCAGGGCCGTTCTCGATCACCGGCCAGCCCAACGCCATGGGCGGGCGGGAAGTCGGTGGGCTCGCGAACATGCTCGCCTGCCACCTCGGCTTCTCGGACGAGGAGCGCGCCGCCGCTGCCGATTTCTGGCAGGCGCCGAACATCTGCACCGGCCCTGGCCTCAAGGCAGTCGAGATGTTCCGTGCTGTCCATCGCGGCGACATCAAGTTCCTCTGGGTCATGGCGACAAATCCCGCTGTTTCGATGCCCGACAGCGCCTTCGTGCGCGAAGCGCTGGCGCGTTGCCCGACCGTGGTCGTGTCCGACGTCATCGCGGACACCGACACGGGACGCTTCGCCCATGTCCGCCTACCCGCGCTGGCCTGGGGTGAGAAGGACGGCACTGTCACTAACTCCGAACGCCGCGTCAGCCGCCAGCGCGCCTTGTTCGCGGCGCCGGGAGAGGCGCGGCCGGACTGGCGGATCGTTGCCGACGTTGCGGCGCGGATGGGCTGGGGTGTGTCCTTCAAATGGAACACGCCTGCCGCAGTGTTCCGCGAGTTTGCCGCGATGACCAGCCTTGCGGGCCAACGAGGCAAGGCCCTCGACTTCACAGCCTGGGCCGACCTCTCCGACGTTGCATACGAGACCATGGCGCCATTCCAATGGGGCGGTGCTCGCCCGCTCGCGCAGGGATACCCTACGGCCAGCGGGCGGGCTCGACTGGTCGCGGTTACGCCACCCGCACGGACGACCGATGCCGCCTACCCATTGCGGCTCAACACCGCGCGTTACCGCGACCAGTGGCACACGATGACACGCACCGGTCTGTCTCCCACGCTCTCGCAGCATCGGCCTGAGCCTTTGCTGGAGATCCATCCGGACGATGCGCTGACGCACAGCCTCTCCAATGGCGGCCTCGCTCGCGTGGAGACCGCGAGCGGTGCAAGCGTGTTCCGCGTTCGCGTCACGCCTGCGCAGCGTCCCGGTGAAATCTGCGTGCCGATGCACTGGACCGACGTCATGGCCGGTGGAGCGCGTGCCAACCGGTTGCCGGGACAGGCTGCGGACCCGGTCTCGGGGCAGCCCGGCTTCAAGAACTCTGCCGCCCGCGTGATGCCGGTCGAACCTGAATGGCGCGCGTTCCTTGCCAGCCGCGAGGCGGCCGCGCCCGCTGGGCTGCTCTACTGGTGCCGCTCTCGCGTAGGTGGTGGTTGGCTGACGGAACTGGCCGGTGACGGTCCTGTCGATCTCGATGCTTTGCTGCCGGCGGGCGAGCGGCTGGAAGTTGTCGACCTCGCGCGTGGCATGCGCCGAATTGCGGTGCGTTCACCGGAGGGCACGTTACTTGCGGCCGTCTATCTGACGCGCTCGGGCGAGTTGCCACGGCGCGAGTGGGTGGCGGCGCAATTGGGCCAGGCCGCGCAGCCCATCGAACTGCTCGCTGGACGCCCTTCCACTCCGCTGCCGGATCGCGGTGCGATCGTATGCGTTTGCCATGGAGTGGGCGAGGCGGACATCGGGCTCGTCTGCCATGCTGGCGCCGCGACAGTGGCGGCGGTGGGAGCGGCGACCAAGGCCGGCACCAACTGCGGCAGCTGCCGCCCCGCCATCGCCCGCTTGCTGCAAGCCTTGAACGAAGAAGCCGCAATGGAGGCAGCCGAATGAAGCGCGATGATTTCCCCGCCGGTTCGGTCTGGCTCGTGGGCGCTGGCCCCGGCGATGCCGAACTTCTCACGCGCAAGGCAGAGCGACTGATCGGGGAGGCCAGTGTTGTGTTTTACGACGCGCTTGTCGGCCCGGAAATACTGGACATGGCGCGCCGGTCCGCACGTCTGGTGCATGTCGGCAAGCGCTCAGGCCGGCATTCGAAGGATCAGAAGACGATCGACAAGCTGATTGTCGAGGCGGCGCTTGCGGGCGAGAGAGTGGTGCGCCTGAAAGGCGGCGATCCCTCCATCTTCGGTCGTGCGACGGAGGAACTGGAGGCTTGCCGGGAGGCGGGGCTGACGGTGCAGGTCTGTCCTGGCGTCACTGCGGCGAGCGCGGCAGCCGCGAGTCTCGCAACGTCGCTGACCCTACGCGGACTTGCCCGCAAGCTGATCTTCGTCACCGCTCATGCGCGGGCAGGGGAGCCGCTGGACCTCGACTGGACACGGCTCGCCGATCCCGAAGCCACGTTGGCGGTCTACATGGGCAAGGCAGCCGCCGGCGAGGTTTCCAGTCGGCTGATGGCCGAGGGGCTCACGGCCGACACGCCCGTCGCGCTCGTCGAATCTGCCAGCTTGCCGGAGGAGCGCGTCTTCCTGACTCGGCTGGACCTGCTGGCGCTCAGCGCGAAGACCGCGCTGGGCGATGGTCCCGCGCTGCTGCTGATCGGCGAGGCGCTGAGAAGCGCCGCACCGGCGTCGCGCGCCGTTGCGGCTCTGGAGCAGAACCGCAACGGTCTGGCGGGATCAGTTTTTTAGCAGCTTTTCCGCGATTGCACGCACGTCGGAGCCCATGTCCTTCCGGTCGAGCGCGATCGCCAGCGTCGCTTCGACGAAGCCAAGCTTCGAGCCGCAGTCGAAACGGCGGCCCTTGAAGGTGACGGCGTGGAAGGGCTGCGTATCGATCAGCTTGGCCATCGAGTCAGTGAGCTGAATCTCGCCGCCTGCGCCTTTGCCCTGCGTCGCCAGCAGATCCATGACCTCGGGCTGAAGAATGTAGCGGCCGGACACGATGAGGTTGGAAGGCGCTTCTTCAACCTTCGGCTTCTCGACCAGACCCTTGACCTCGGTCAGTGCACCCTTGCTGGCGCCAGGCGCAATCACGCCGTAGCTGGAGACTTCCTCCTTGGGCACTTCGAGCACCGAGATCAGGTTGCCGCCCACTTCGTTGTAGGCTTCCACCATCTGCGCCATGCAGCCGGGCGAGCCGTACATCAGCTCATCGGGCAGGAAGATGGCGAAGGGATCGTTCCCCACCACTGCGCGGGCGCACCAGACCGCGTGTCCCAGGCCCATCGGAACCTGCTGGCGAACGGTGGTGAGATTGCCAGGCTGCATGCGCGTAGGCTCCAGCGGATCAAGCGACTTGCCGCGCTCGCGCATTGTCGCCTCAAGCTCATACGCAACGTCGAAGTGCTCGACGATAGCGGTCTTGCCCCGTCCGGTGACGAAAACGAACTCTTCGATTCCAGCTTCACGGGCCTCATCGACGGCGTACTGGATCAGCGGGCGATCGACGATCGGCAGCAATTCCTTCGGGATCGCCTTCGTAGCGGGCAGAAAGCGAGTGCCGAGGCCGGCGACGGGGAACACGGCCTTGCGGACAGGCTTGCGGAAATTGTTCTGAGACATCGGCTTTGGTTACCCCCTGATTGTGGCCGCCAGTTAAAGCGCCTTCGCACTTGCAGCGCAATCGCTGACATAGCTGGATTGCGATCGCATGAACGTGGCGCGGGTTCGTTCGTTAAGAGATATCGGCTGGTCGGTTGCAGGCGGATTGCGGTTGCCCCTTGCTTGCCGCTCAGGGGAAACCCGCTAAAGGGCGGCGATGGACAAGATTATCATCCGGGGCGGCACGCGCCTCTCGGGCACGATTCCCGTTTCCGGCGCCAAGAACGCGGCGCTGACTCTGCTTCCCTGCGCACTGCTGACTGACGAGCCTTTGACGCTGCGCAACCTGCCGCGCCTGGCTGACATCGACGGCTTCCAGCATCTGATGAATCAGTTTGGCGTCTCCACCACCATCGCGGGCTCGCGGCCCGAAGACTTCGGTCGGGTGATGACGCTGGCGGCGACTCGCATCACCAGCAACGTCGCGCCGTACGATCTGGTGCGCAAGATGCGCGCCTCGATTCTTGTGCTGGGCCCGATGCTCGCGCGCATGGGCGAAGCAACGGTGTCGCTGCCGGGCGGTTGCGCCATCGGCAATCGGCCCATCGACTTGCATCTCAAGGCCCTGGAGGCGCTGGGCGCCACCATCGAAATGGCGGCAGGCTATGTGCGTGCGATCGCGCCTGATGGCGGGCTGCCCGGCGGGCGTTACTCGTTCCCGGTCGTGTCTGTGGGGGCGACCGAGAACGCACTGATGGCGGCGGTGACCGCCAAGGGCAAATCGACGCTCCACAACGCGGCGCGCGAGCCGGAGATCGTTGACTTGTGCAACCTGCTGGTCGCGATGGGCGCGCAGATCCAAGGGATCGGCACCAGCGAACTCACCATCCACGGGGTGCCTCGCCTGCACGGAGCCACGTACCGGGTCATGCCCGATCGCATCGAAGCGGGCAGCTATGCCTGTGCCGCGGCGATCACCGGCGGCGAGGTGACTCTGGCCGGTACCCGGATCGAGGAAATGGACGCAACCGTCCAGGCGCTGCGCAGCGCTGGAGTGCACGTTGAGCCGCGCGGGGATGACTTGCACGTCGCCGCCGACGGAAAATTGCGGCCGGTTACTCTGGCCACTGCGCCTTACCCGGGGTTCGCCACCGACATGCAGGCGCAACTCATGGCTTTGTTGTGTCGCGCCGAAGGTTCGAGCGTGCTGACCGAGACCATCTTCGAGAACCGCTACATGCACGTGCCGGAACTCAACCGCATGGGTGCGCGGATCGAGACTTCGGGCCGCACCGCCATTGTTCATGGCGTCTCGCGAATGAATGGCGCGGAAGTCATGGCAACCGATCTGCGCGCGTCCATGAGCCTGGTGATCGCCGGCCTCGCAGCAGAAGGCGAAACGCAAGTGCACCGCCTCTACCATCTCGACCGAGGCTATGAGCGGCTTGAGGAGAAACTTTCGCTGCTCGGCGCACAAGTGGAGCGCGTCGGCGGCGATTGAGACCCTCTCGGAAACTCACTCTCGGCTGGCGCGTTGAGCGCCTGTAATCCCGAGAGGAGCATTCAAGATGGGTTTGATCAGGTTGGCTGCGGTCGGCGCCGCTGGATACGCGTTCTACAAATATGCGACCCGGGACAGTGAGTCTCAGGCCGCTTTCGCAAGCCACGCAAAGGGTCCGAACGAGAACTTTTCAAAGGTGCGGGACGCTGGCGCAGACCAGATGGCGAATGCACCCAAGTCCTGGAACAAGGTCGACGAGGCCAGCGACGAGAGTTTCCCCGCCAGCGATCCGCCGGCAACTTACTGAGCCCTGTGGTTCGCTAACAAGAGGGCGGTGGGCGCGTATCCGCCGCCTTTTTTGCATGCGGCGCCAAGGGGAAAGGCGGCGCATGTTTGTGCGCCGCCTTCCTTTTTGCGTCAGCCTTAGAACCGGTCGGAGTTCATCACCTTCGCCCAAGCTGCAACGAAGTCGCTCACGAACTTCTGCTTGGCATCATCCGACGCGTAGACTTCCGAAACCGCCCGCAGTTCCGAGTTGGAGCCGAAGACGAGATCGACCGGGGTTGCTGTCCAGCGTAGCTGGCCGCTCGCACGGTCCTTGCCTTCGTACAGCCCCGGCGTTGCGCTCTTCGACCAGACGTTGTCCATGGAGAGCAGGTTGACAAAGTAGTCGTTCGTCAGCTGCCCCGGCCGCGTGGTGAAGACGCCCGCCTTTGAACTCCCGCTGTTAGCGTTTAGCGCGCGCATGCCGCCAACTAGAACGGTCATCTCCGGCACGGTGAGGTCAAGCGCATCGGCTTTGTCCACCAGTGCCGAAGCCGGGTCGATCTCCGCCTTGGCCGTGTAGTAGTTGCGGAAGCCGTCAGCCTTGGGCTCCAGGTAGGCGAACGACGCGACGTCCGTTTGCTCCTGAGCGGCATCCACGCGACCCGGCGTGAACGGCACCTTTGCCGCGTAGCCGGCCTTGGCTGCCGCCTGCTCGATGGCTGCATTGCCAGCCAGTATGATGAGATCCGCCATCGAGACCTGCCTGCCTGATTTCGCGAAGTCCTTTCGCACCGTTTCAAGCTTCGCCAGAACCTTGGAGAGCTCTGCCGGGTTGTTGACCGCCCAGCTACGCTGCGGATGGAGCCGCAAGCGCGCGCCGTTCGCACCGCCCCGCATGTCCGTGCTGCGGAAAGTCGAGGCGGAAGCCCAGGCCGTGCGCACGAGTTCAGGAACGGTGAGACCCGTCGCCAGGATCTTCGTCTTGAGCTGCGCCGCATCGGCTTCTCCGACAGGAGCGAAGCTCGCCTTGGGGAGGGGGTCCTGCCACGAGTACGTCTCGCTCGGGATATCCTTTCCGCGGTAACGGGCCTGCGGTCCGAGGTCGCGGTGAGTCAGCTTGAACCATGCGCGGGCGAACGCCTTTGCGAACAGGTCCGGGTTCTTCTTCCAGCTCTCCAGAATCTTGCGGAAGCCAGGGTCCTCCTTCAGCGCGATGTCCGTGGTGAACATGATCGGCGCGTGGAACTTGCCTTGGATGTGTGCGTCCGGAACTTGGGGCGCCATGCTCGGATCGGCAGGCACCCATTGCGTTGCACCAGCCGGGCTCTTCGCTTTCACCCAATCGAAGTTCAGCAGGTTGTCGATGTACTGCGTGGTGAAGCGCGTGGGTGCAGCGGACCATGCACCTTCGAGGCCGGAGGTGATCGTGTCTTCCGAATGGCCCTTGCCGCACTTGTTGGCCCAGCCAAGGCCCTGTGCCTCCACCGTGGCTGCGGTCGGCTCAGCGCCCATGCAGGCGTCTGGTTTGTGGGCGCCGTGGGCTTTACCGAAGGTGTGGCCACCCGCGATCAGAGCCAGCGTCTCTTCGTCGTCCATGGCCATATTGCCGAAGGCGCGGCGGATATCGGCGGCAGCGCCGATCGGATCGTGGTTGCCGTTCGGGCCTTCGGGATTGACGTAGATCAGGCCCATGGTCGTTGCCGCGAGTGAGCGCTTGAGCGTGCCATCGGGATTGCTCCGCTCTGCGCCCATCATCTTGGTTTCGGGCCCCCAGTAGACGAGATCAGGCTGCCAGGCATCCACGCGCCCGCCAGCGAAGCCGACGGTCTTGAAGCCCATGTCCTCCAGCGCGACATTGCCGGATAGGACCATCAGGTCGCCCCAGGACAGCTTGCGACCGTACTTCTGCTTGATCGGCCAAACCAGGCGGCGCGCCTTGTCGAGGCTGACGTTGTCGGGCCAGGAGTTGAGCGGGTCGAACCGCTGCTCACCACCGTCGGAGCCGCCCCGGCCATCGCCGACGCGGTACGTGCCGGCGCTGTGCCATGCCATGCGGATGAAGAAGGGGCCGTAGTGCCCATAGTCCGAGGGCCACCAGGGTTGAGACGTCGTCAGAACTTTCCGGATATCCGCTTTGACTGCTTCAAGGTCGAGGGAAGCGAACTCTTTGGCGTAGTCGTAATCGGCACCGTAGGGGTTTGACTGTGCCTCGTGCTGACGCAGTGCAGTCAAATCTAGTCGGTTTGGCCACCAGTCGCTGTTGCTCATCCCGCCCGGCTTCGCGGTGTCTGGCCGCGTCGGCTTCTCGGTGACTGTTTCTGCCTCGGTCGCGTGTGTCTTGTTCGGCTTCGTGTCGGTCGCGCTGAATGCGGGTGTCGCGAGCGCGCAGCACGCTGCACTCAACAGCAGCGCCAAATTTCGTGAGGTGATTTGGGTCATGATGTTTCCTCCTGCTTGTTTTTAGCCCCGGATCAGCTTCTGCTACTTCTGCAGGAGGGTCAGAGAGAAGCAGGGTTGAGTACACACAGATATCGAATGAACCGATTAATCCTGTCGTTAAAGTTGGCTCAGGCGATCAAACCATTAACCCATTGTAGAAAATCAGCGCGTGCCGGTGTCGCTCAGGCAGAGACCAGCCAGACGCGTATGGCGCCTGCCAGACCTGGTGGTGTTTCGGCTTCTAGTCGTGCGGCGTCGATTCGAGCGATTAGAGCGTTGATCGGCATGCTTTCCGCTGCCGCACGCGCCTTCAGCATGTCCCAGAACACGGGTTCCAGGCTGATCGAGGTCTTGTGCCCCGCGATTTCGACCGAGCGTTTGACGGGGGGGTGGAAGGGAATGGCCATGCCGAAAATTGAAGTTCGCTCCACCTCGCCCCGTCGTTAAACAGGCTAAGTCAGTACATGTGCTGGCCGCCGTTGATGCTGAGGGTGGAGCCCGTGATGAACCCCGCATTCTCGCTCGCGAGGAAGGCGACGCCGCGGGCGATCTCATAGGCGCTTCCAAGGCGGCCCACAGGGATCTTGGCTACGATCTTCTCCAGGACTGGCTCCGGCACCGCGGCGACCATGTCGGTGTCGATGTAACCGGGCGCAATCGCGTTCACCAGGACACCGAACTTGGCGCCTTCCTGGGCCAACGCCTTGGTGAAACCGTGAATGCCCGACTTGGCGGCGGCGTAGTTCACTTGCCCGTACTGTCCCGCTTGGCCGTTGATCGAGCCGATGTTGATGATCCTGCCCCAGCCGCGATCGCGCATGCCGGGGAACGTGGCCTTCGCCATGTTGAAGCATCCGCCCAGATTGATGCGCATGACCTCGTTCCAGTCGTCGAAGGTCATCTTGTGGAGGGTACCGTCACGGGTGACGCCCGCGTTATTCACAAGGATGTCTACCGGCCCGACATCCTGCTCCACCTGCTTGCAGCCAGCGATGCAGGCCTCATGATCGCCCACGTCCCACTTATAGGCGGGAATACCGTGCTCGGCGGTGAAGGCCTTCGCCTTTTCGTCGTTGCCTCCATAGTTGGCGACGACTGTGTGGCCGCGATCTCGAAGCGCGAGCGAAATTGCCGCGCCAATCCCGCGCGTGCCTCCCGTTACGATTGCTACACGTGCCATGGCGCTGCCTTTCATTCGGTGGTTCTCTCCGTCCCCTTGCTAGGAAATGGGAGAGGCTGGCACAAGCCGCCTGAATGGCCAGTCACGCAAACTTACTGGCGCGACACGCCATGAAGTTGCCGCCACAGCGAAGCGGCTCAGAAATTGAACTGGGTTCCCACGTACACGGCTTGGCTATCCTGCTTGCCGTCGGTGGTGAGAGGGGTGAGTCTTTCGCGCTCCTGCGAATAGCGCACGCCTGCAGTGACGTTCAGATTTTCGGTCACCCGGTAAGCGCCGCCAAGGTCTACCTCGCCGCCGTCGATCGCGAAAGTGCGTGGTGCCCGACCAGTGGGGGACCGCTCCTCCAAGCTGATCCTTGGCGAAAAGCGCGAATCTTCTGACCGGCGCGAAGGAGTCAGGCTGTACTCCCGCAGTTCAGGCAGCTCGTTTACGGCGGCCCGGGGTGCGTTCTGCGCAATCTCTTGTGCGAAGTTGTGGTAACCGCGAGAAACGCCAAGGCTGAAACCGGTCGGCGCAATCCGCAGTTTGCCGCTCTCATTCTCTTGCTGAGCAAGCTTCGGCCGGCCGTGCACGGTTATAGCCCGGGCGGCGACAGAATCGACCCGCACCGCGACTGTCACGGCGCGGTCCGCCTGGGACGGCGTACCCGCCGGGGTGAAGGGAAACAGCTTGCCCTTCGCGAGCGACCTGAGTGTAAGCGTCTTGCTGAAGCCGAGGGATGCGGCATCATCCACTGCCGCTTCGATCTGCGATGTCGCCGCTTCACCGTTCGAGAAGTCGGCCGTGAACGCCAGTACGGCGCTGGGAAGTGCAAGCAGGCTCACCGATCCGGCGAGCATCACACTGGCGGCAGTCCCGCTTTTGCGATCGTGCTGGCCCGTCATCCGAAAGTTCCCTGTTTGCTCCCGTGCATCCGAATCAAAAAGTGCCCTGTGCCAGCGCACCGTTTCGATCGGTCATGGCACCTTAACATAGGCTTGTGGAGGATGACAGAGGGCGGCAGGCCAGAGCCAGCAGCGGGTCACACTTGCCGCGGGACTGAGGCGGCGATAGAGGCAGAGCAACGCTGATGCTGCGTACGGGCATTCGCATGGAACAGGAACTGGGAACGACGATGACAGTCAGCACCGACATCGCGCTTGGCGCAAGGAGCGGATCGCGCGATCGGGGCCGCGCGGCAGTGCGGGTGGGGCTGGGCGTCGCTCTAGTGCTGTCGCTCGCCGCTTGTGGTGGCAAGAAAGAGATGCGTTCGCAAATGGCGGGCACGCAGGTCACTACGATCGGCGTGAACAGCTACTTATGGCGTGCGAGCCTCGATGCGATTTCGTTCATGCCGCTGCTCCAGACCGATAGCAACGGCGGCGTCATTGTGACGGACTGGTACGCCAACCCCAAAAATCCGGGCGAGCGCGTGAAGGTCTCTGTGACGATTCTCGACGCAGATTTGCGCGCCGATGCCTTGCGCGTTGCCGCCAGCCGCGAAGTCAACCAGGGCGGAACCTGGGTCGCCGCACCGGTGCAGGCGGCAACCGTGCAGAAGCTGGAAGACATCATTCTCACCCGCGCTCGCGACCTGCGGCGCAACTCAGTCGGTTGATTTTTGGCGGCTAGGTCCGCCGCAGGAGTAGACAAGCAAGATGAGCGAGCGGTTCGACCCCGCCACCGCAGACACGCGCTGGCAGCGTGTCTGGGACGAGCGCGCCTGCTTCAAGGCTGACGACTCCAGCCCGAAGCCGCGCAGCTATGTGCTGGAGATGTTCCCCTACCCCTCGGGGCGCATCCACATCGGCCACGTGCGCAACTACACGATGGGCGACGTGTTGGCGCGCTACAAGCGCATGACCGGGCACGAGGTGCTCCATCCGATGGGTTGGGACGCCTTCGGCATGCCGGCCGAGAATGCGGCGATGGAGAAGGGGGTCCACCCTGGCGGATGGACTCGCGAGAACATCGCCAACATGAAGACGCAGTTGAAGCGCCTTGGCTTCGCGCTCGACTGGAGCCGCGAATTGGCGACCTGCGAGCCGGAATACTACGGCCACGAACAGGCGCTGTTCCTCGACCTGTATGAGGCGGGGCTGGTCTATCGCAAGGAAAGCTCGGTCAACTGGGACCCGGTCGACCAGACCGTGCTCGCCAACGAGCAGGTCATCGACGGGCGCGGCTGGCGCTCGGGCGCGCTGGTTGAGAAGCGCAAGCTCAGCCAGTGGTTCCTGAAGATTACCGACTTCGCCGAGGAACTGCTCGAAGGCGTACAGAGTCTTGAGCACTGGCCAGACAAGGTCAAGCTGATGCAGGAGAACTGGATCGGCAAGAGCCGCGGCCTGCAGTTCCGCTTCGCGCCGGTGAACTTTGACGAGGAGATCGAAGTCTATTCCACGCGGCCCGACACGATCTTCGGCGCTAGCTTCGTCGCCGTTGCCGCCGAGCATCCGGTGGCGCAGGCGGTGGCCGCCACATCCGCCGAGGCGCAGGCTTTCGTCGAAAAGTGCAAGCAGGGCGGCACCACTGCAGCCGAGCTGGAAACAGCGGAAAAGCTGGGCTTCGACACCGGCCTCAAGGTCCGCCACCCCTTCACCGGCGCAGACTTGCCGGTGTGGATCGCGAACTTCGTGCTGATGGACTACGGCACCGGCGCGGTCATGGGCGTGCCCGGACACGACCAGCGCGATTTCGAGTTCTCGACCAAGTACGGCTTGCCGATCATCCGTGTGGTCGCAGCCGACTCGGCCGACGCCGACAGGCCTTTTGCCGGTGAGGCAGAGGCGGGCGATGGCGTGCTGGTGAACTCCGACTTCCTCACCGGCATGAGCGTGGCCGACGCCAACGCGCAGGTCATCGGCCGCGCCGAGAGCGAAGGCTGGGGCGAGGGCAAGACGGTGTGGCGCCTGCGCGACTGGGGCGTCAGCCGTCAGCGGTACTGGGGAACGCCGATTCCGTTCATCCACTGCGAGGCTTGTGGCGTCGTGCCGGTCCCCAAAGAGCAGCTGCCGGTCGTGCTGCCCGAGGACGTCGACTTCAAGACACCCGGCAACCCGCTGGTGCGCCATCCCACATGGAAGCAGGTCGAATGCCCAGGCTGCGGGAAGCCGGCGGTGCGCGAGACCGATACGCTCGACACCTTCGTCGACTCGTCTTGGTACTTCCTGCGCTTCGCCAGCCAGCCCGCGGACAAGGCGTTTGATCCGGAGGTCATCGCGAAGTGGCTGCCGGTCGAGCAGTACATTGGCGGCATCGAGCATGCGATCCTGCACTTGCTCTATGCTCGCTTCTGGACCCGCGCACTCGCTCGCATCGGCAAGATTGACGTGAAGGAGCCCTTCGCCAGCTTGTTCACGCAAGGCATGGTGACGCACGAGACGTACTCGCGCCTCGACGAGGGTAACGGGCAGCCGCTCTACTTCTCGCCTGCCGAGATCGACCGGACCGGCGATGGCGCGACTCTCAAGGCAGATGGGGCCCCGGTGGAAGTCGGCCGCGTCATCAAGATGTCGAAGTCGAAGAAGAACGTCGTCGATCCCGACGCGATCGTCGCGACGTACGGCGCCGATGCGATCCGCTGGTTCATGCTCTCCGACAGCCCGCCAGAGCGCGACCTTCCCTGGTCCGAGGCCGGTATCGAGGGCTGCGCCCGCTTCGCGCAGCGCTTGTGGCGGCTGTTCGGCCAATTCGATGCCTCCGCCAGTGGCGAGGACAAGGCGGTCGATCGCAAGCGTGACCAGACCGTGGCGCTCGTAGCGGAGGACATCGAGGCGCTGTCTTTCAACAAGGCGGTCGCTCGCATTTACGAGCTAACCAGCGTCGTCGAAAAGGCTGCGCCTTCGGCCAGTCGCTCGGCCGCGATTCGCACGATCTTGCTGCTCATCGCACCGATGATGCCGCATCTCGCCGAAGAAGCCTGGTCCGTCGTTGGTGAGGGGCTGGTGGCGGAAGCCGCCTGGCCGCCGGTTGATCCGGCGCTGCTGGTAGAGGACGAGGTCACCGTCGCCGTGCAGGTCAAAGGCAAGTTGCGCGACACTCTGACGGTGGCGAAGGGCACGAGCAAGGAAGAGCTGGAGGCGCTTGCGCTCGCCAGTGACAAGGTGCAGCGTGCGCTCGATGGGGCCGAGATAAGGAAAGTCATCGTGGTGCCCGACCGTTTGGTCAATCTCGTCGTATGATGCGCATCGTTCGTGCAGGCGCTTTTCGGGCGGTCGTGCTGGCCTGCTCCTTGCCGCTTGCCGGCTGCGGATTGCAGCCGATGTATGCGGGCGGTGGCGATGGCGCTGTGGCACGCGGCCTTTCCGCCATCCAGGTCGCCACGATCGAAGGCCGCGCAGGCTGGCTGGTGCGCAATGCACTGCTCGATAAGCTTTCCTTTCCTGAAGGAAGTGCGCCGCGCTACCGCCTGGATGTGCGCCTGGATGACCAGCTTGAAGCATTTGGCCTTCTGCGCGACGATACCGTTGGCCGTGAACGGCGCACTTTGCGTGCTCGCTATCAACTCGTCGACCTCGAGACCGACGCCATTCTTTTGGACGCCACGGCCGGTTCCGATGCCGGTATCGACGTGATCTCGTCTGATTACGCGACGATTGCGGCCGAACAGACGGCGCTGGAGAATCTTGCCAAGGACGTGGCGAGTCAAATCGTTACCGACGTCGCGCTGCAGCTTCGCAAGGGCGCGGCGACCAGCCCCTGATCTTCGGCCTGTGAAAGCCACTCAAAAGGATTTCGCCGGTCTCGCCGCCCGCGCAGCCGCCACTGCAAAAGTCTTCTTCTTCTGCGGTCCGGATGAGTCCGGCGCAGCAGACGCGGCACTGCGAATCATCTCGCTCCTTCCCGACCCGGGCGAGCGCATCGACTTCGCCGGCGCGGACTTGCGCAAGGATCCGGTGCGGCTCAGCGACGAAGCTCGCTCGACATCCTTGTTCGGCGGTGCCCGCCACATCTGGGTTCGTGCCTCCGGCGATGAAGCGCACGATGCTGTATCAAATCTCCTCGAGGGCGAGGTGGAGCCGTGCCCGGTGCTTATCTTGGCGACCGGCGCAACGGACAAGTCCCGTACAGCGAAGCTGCTGGCTGCGCGCGCCGATGCCTTGGTTGCGATGTTTCATCCGCCTGACCTTGGAGCCATCACAGCCGCAGTGCGCACGGAAGCCGGCGTGGCCGGCCTGCGCCTCAGCAGTGAGCTGGCGGAGCGAATCGCCCGGGGTGCAGGTCTGGACACGCGGATCGCGCGGTCAGAAATTGCAAAGCTGGCGTTGTACTGCGATGCAGCGCCCGAGAGCCCGCGCACGGTCACAGCTACCGAACTCGATGCGGTGGCGGCGCAAACTGCAGATGATGACTTTACCCCCATTGTCGATGCGGTCCTCAGCGGGCGCCGGGGGTTACTTGCGGCCGAACTGAATCGCATGCGGGCGACTCAGATCAACCCTGTAGGGCTGCTCCTGGCGTTGGAGCGCCGGACCGCCCAACTCGCGGCATTGGCCGCACGGATGTCTCCCGGCGAAAACCTGGCCCGCTTTCTCGATTCGGAAGCGAATGCTCGCCGCATCTTTTGGAGGGACAAGGCCGTGCTGGCCGAGCAGTTGCGCAATTGGCGCGGCCACAGGCTGGAGCGCCTCGCGCAGCGGCTCATGGCACTGCACCAGACAATGCTGAGTAACAGCGCCGACGGAGAGCTCTTTCTCGCGCAAGAACTCGTGACAATTACCCGTATGGCCTGTTCCACTTCGACACGCTGATCAACCGTTCCGTCGCCAGCGTCTTGAGCATTGCGTAATACTTGCTAGGTACCTATACGTGTTGCATTGCAGCATAACGGTCCCGCTTGAAATGCAGAGGCGGGGGTGTGCACGGTGAAGTTGGATTAGGGAGCCGCAAGCGAATGAACGCGCCTTTCGCAGTGCGACCCCTCGCGGGTCTCAGAAACGATGCCGGTGAACTCCTGGTAGCGCCATCGCTGGAGCGTCGCCGGCTTCAATGTTACGTCGCTCTCATGCTCGGCGACATCTTCGCGATCTTCGCGGGTTTCTGCCTGGCAGGCTATCTGGTTGCGGGACCGAGAGGCTGGTCTGATGCTCTGATCCAGAGTCAGCTGCTGCTGCCGATCTTCCTGACCATCGCCCTTTACAACGGGTCTTATTCAGTTGCGGCTCTGCTCAACTCCTGGGTCGGCATTGCTCGCTCCAATGCGGCGCTGCTTCTTGCCGTGGCCGCGGTGGTGTTCATTGCTTTCTTCGCGAAGGCATCTTCCGAGTTCTCGCGGCTCGGCTTTGGTAGCGGCACCGTATGCACGATGCTGCTGCTCACGCTCGCACGGCTGCAGATCCGCCGCTTCACCGCGTGGCATTGTGGCGCCAATCCATACAATCAATTGGTGATCGACGATGGCGGTCCGCGTGTCGACCTGCCTGGGGCAATCCGCCTATCCGCCAGTGCAATGGAGTTGCGCCCCAACTTGAACGATCCGCATGCGCTGGATCGACTCGGGTTGGCGCTGCGCAATATCGATCGTGTGATCGTGAGTTGCCCTGCGTCGCGGCGGGTTGAATGGGCGATGATGCTCAAGGGCGCCAACGTCGATGGCGAAGTGCTTGACGACGAAGTGGCGCGACTCGGCGCCCAGGGAGCCCGCGTATCGGCGGGACACGGCCTTCTGCTGGTCTCGGCAGGACCGCTGGGGTTGCGCGACAGGATCATCAAACGCCTGTTGGACGTGAGCTTCGCGGGCGCGGCAATCCTGGCATTGTCACCCCTGCTGATCGTGGTGGCACTTGCCATCAAACTGCAGGATCGGGGGCCGATTTTCTTCGTCCAGCGCAGAATGGGGCGCGGCAACCGCTTCTTCAACATGTACAAGTTCCGCAGCATGACGGTCAGCCTGTGCGACAAGGAGGGCAATGTCTCGGCCTCCAAGGACGACCAGCGCATTACCCGCGTCGGCAGGTTCATCCGCTCCACCAGCATCGATGAACTGCCGCAGCTGTTCAACGTGCTGCTGGGCGACATGAGTCTCGTCGGGCCGCGCCCTCATGCGATCGGGTCGCAGGCGGGTTCCAAGCTCTTCTGGGAAGTGGACTTGCGCTACTGGCAGCGCCACAGCCTCAAGCCGGGCCTCAGCGGCTTGGCCCAAGTCCGTGGGTTTCGCGGCGCCACCGAGAAAGAGTCGGATCTGGTCCACCGCTTGCAGTCTGACCTTGAGTATCTAGAAGGTTGGACGATCCTGCGCGACATCAAGATTATCTTCCTGACCCTCCGCGTACTGGTGCACGACCGGGCATTTTGATGGCCGGATCCGCTCTGGCAAGCGCGTGAGGGGGGCAGTGTCAGAGCAGACGGACCCCGAAGGTAGAATAGGGGCAACACCGCTCTGCGTCGAGCGGCTACCCCGGCTACACCACTTGTTCGTCTCAGTTTTGCCTTGGGACGCTGAACGTGCCGGTCACTCTGCCCTCGGCTGATGAGACGCCGCTGTTCAGATCAACGACGAAGCGATTGCCCCTAAGCGTGTCGCCATTGCGCTTGAGCGAGGCATTGCCGACCATGGTGATGATCCGCCGATTGAAGTCGTAGATTGCGACGTCGCCAGTGGCGACTTCGTTGCTCCGAGTCACCGTAACCCCGCCACTGGCTGTGATGCGCTGGATCTGCAGCGAGCCGCCGGCGTCGGTGAATTCTACAATCGTACGGGCAGCGCGCAGGCGCAAATCTCCTTGCCGGATATCGACATTACCGGCGAGAATCACGCGGTTCTGGCGGTCTTGCAACTCGATGCGGTCAGCCGCGTAATCGACGGGAGCATTGGTGTTGTGCCCCGAGAGCGCCTGCGCGCCGAGCTGCTGCGCACCGACCAGGGCGAGAGCCGCTGCCGCGCCGCTCAGCATTGCTCTCCGCAGCCGGAGCGACCGGAAGAAGAAAGGGCGCGCGCGGGTCGGCGTCATTGCGGTATCCTCAGCTTGCCTGGCGTCATCCGCAGCCGGGCGTTACCTTCAAGTTTTACGGTGCGGCCCTCCAAGTCCGCGACGATGCGGTCGGCGCTGAAGGTGCCAGTGGGCACGGCACCCGAGACGCCGCCGGAGCCTACCGCGGTCTGAGACCCAATGTCGATCGCCACGTCCTGAGTCTGCATTCGATAGCCGTCCGCAGCAACAAAATTGACTGGGCCATTCACCGCAAGCTTCTCGGCATCGTAGTTGTAGGCGCCTGACGGCGCGCGGATCTCAGCAGGGCCGTCTTCAAGTTTCATTCTGGCCACCAAGTCGTTCATCTGCACCACCGGCACTCGTGCAGTGCGCTGAACGGCATCACCTGCCATGACAACGAACGGTCGCCCCTTGTTGTCGGCCCCACGGTAGGCCGCGTCCGCCACTTGTACACGCTCTTTTGTAACTGCAACCTTATTGCGATCGAGCAGGAAGCTGATCTCGCCGCGGGGTGAGAGCGGAACCAGAATCATCACCGCGGCCAGCAACCCGATCGCCGCCGGCAGCGCCTTGGCGAGGAAGGCGATCATGCGATCGTGCCTGCCGCCGGGTGCTGCGAAGTGGCGGCGCTGGCTGCGGATCTGGGTGGCTTCCAGCGACATTGCGCGTCAGGCGGCTTCGTGGCTGAAGATGTCGTGGTCGGGCCAGCCCGCCAGATCAAGCCGGGCACGATGCGGGAGGAAGTCGAAACAGGCTTGAGCCAGCTCTGCACGGCCCTCGCGGGCGAGGCGCTCGACGAAGATGCCGTGCATGGCGTGCAGGTAGCGCACATCGGAGGCGGCATATTCCCGCTGCGGTTCAGTCAGCTCGGGAGCGCCCCAGTCGCTCGACTGTTGCTGCTTGGAAATTTCTTTTCCAAGCAGCTCGCGAACCAGGTCCTTGAGGCCATGGCGGTCCGTGTACGTACGCACCAGCTTGCTGGCGATCTTAGTGCAGAAGACCGGCGCGGCGGTGACGCCGATGTAGTGCTCGATCGCCGCAAGGTCGAAACGCGCGAAGTGGTACAGCTTAAGTCGCGCAGGATCGGCGAGCACCGCCCGCAGGTTCGGAGCGGCATAATCGCTCCCGACCTTGAAGCGGACGAGGTGCTCGTCTCCCTTGCCATCTGAGATCTGGACCAGGCAAAGCCGGTCGCGCGGAGTGATCAGTCCCATCGTTTCGGTGTCGACAGCGACAGCGCCGGGCGCGAGCACGCCCTCGGGGAGATCTTCTTCATGAAGGTGGACAGCCATAAGCCACAGATGCTTAGGCATTGCACCGGGACTTCGCAATGGGCGCGCACGAATGAGCACAGTCGATTCCGTCAGTCCGGATGCCACTTCGGTCCCGGCGAGTTGGCGCGCCGCGCTATCCGGGGTGTTAGAGACGCGAGAGGCCCGGCGCCTCGGCGGCTTCCTTAAGGCCGAGGAGGCAGCAGGCAAACGGATCTATCCACCGCAGGGCAGCCGCCTGCGCGCGCTGGAACTCACACCCCTGGACGCCGTCAAGGTCGTTATCCTCGGACAGGACCCGTATCACGGCGCGGGACAGGCCCACGGCCTTGCCTTTTCGGTGCCGGAGGGGGTGAGAGTGCCTCCGTCGTTGGTGAACATCTACAAGGAAATTGCCAGCGACTGCGGTGCGCCGGCGCCAGGGCATGGCAACCTGGAGCGCTGGGCGCGCCAAGGGGTGCTTCTGCTCAACAATGCCCTGACTGTAGAGGAGGGCCGGGCCGGCTCGCACCAGAAGGTCGGGTGGGAAGCACTCACGGACGCCGCGGTGGCTGCAGTTGCAGCCCGGGCAGAGCCGACCGCATTCATGCTGTGGGGTAACCATGCGCGCAAGAAGGCGGAGCGGGTGCCGGGTCTGACAGGTGGACCTCATCTGGTCCTGACCGCGCCGCACCCCAGCCCGCTTTCCGCGCACGCCGGTTTCTTTGGATGCCGCCATTTCAGCCAAGCCAATGACTTTCTGGAGGCGAACGGGCGAGGCGCGATCGAGTGGTAGAGCGGTTCTGCAAGCGGCGGGAAAGAGTGACTCAGGCCGATGCGCCGGGGACTGGCGTATCCATGACGTAGTGGCACATGGCGCCCCCGCAAGTGAGGTCACCCATGGCGGAACGGAAGGTCCCGAAGCTTTCGAGTTCGCGCGCCGCCGTGTGTGCTTCCAACGACGTCCACACGACGTTGAAGGTGAACTTGCTGGGATTCTCCACCCCACGCCCGAATGCCACGGAAACGACGCCCTCACACGCGGCCAACGCGGGCACGCCCGTTTCGCGCATGGCGGTCGCGAAGGCGTCTTCCTTACCTGCGCGCACTTCGATCTCTGCAATTTCCAGCAGCATTCGTCGCCTCCCGATCGCTCACCACCCAGTCGAGCCGGATGATGAGCGTCTTTTGAGTTACTAGCGTGGCAGGACGGATGCGCCCATCAGCGCCTCGTCGACGGCGCGCGCGCACTGGCGGCCTTCGCGAATTGCCCATACGACGAGGCTCTGGCCCCGACGCATATCGCCGCATGACCAGATCTTCTCATCGCTGCTCTGGTATTTGTCCGTATCTGCTTTGACGTTTCCGCGCGCGTCGAGCTCAACAGCGGACTGGTTCAGCATGCCGGCCTTAAGGGGGCCAGTAAAGCCCATGGCCAACAGGATCAGGTCGGCCTGCAGCGTGAACTCGCTGCCCGCGATCTCCTGCATCTTGCCGTCCTTCCACTCGACGCGGACGCATTCCAGACCTTTGACGTCATTGTCGCCGACGACGCGCTTGGTCAGAACGGCCCAATCGCGCTCGCAGCCTTCCTCGTGACTAGACGACGTGCGCAGCCGGAGCGGCCAGAAGGGCCAGCTGAGAGCCTTGTCTTCCTTCTCGGGCGGCTTGGGCATGATCTCTAGCTGCGTGACCGAAGCCGCGCCCTGCCGATTCGACGTGCCCACGCAGTCCGACCCGGTGTCGCCACCGCCGATGACCAGAACGTGCTTGCCGGTCGCCGTCAGCGAGCCGCGCGGTGCGGCGCGCAACTCGTCATCGCCCGCATTGCGCTTGTTCTGCTGCGTCAGAAACTCCATCGCGAAACGCACGCCCGGCAACTCTGCGCCTGGGATGTCGAGCCGCCGCGCTTCCTCGGCGCCGCCTGCCAAGACGATCGCGTCGAAGTTTTCCTTCAGCGAGTTGACCGAGACGGTCACGCCGACTTCGGTGCTGGTGCGGAACGTGACACCTTCGGCTTCCATCTGCACGGCGCGCCGATTGATGAGGTGCTTCTCCATCTTGAAGTCGGGGATGCCGTACCGCATCAGTCCGCCCAGACGGTCGTTCTTCTCGAACACTGTGACCGAGTGCCCCGCGCGGGCCAGCTGCTGCGCGCAGGCGAGGCCCGCCGGCCCGGAGCCGACCACCGCGACCGTCTTGCCGGTGCGCTGGGCAGGTACCTGCGGCGGAATCCAACCGTTCGCCCATCCCTTGTCGACGATCGCACATTCCACCGACTTGATGGTGACGGGCTGGTCGATGATGTTCAGCGTGCAGGCCGCTTCGCAAGGCGCAGGGCAGATGCGGCCGGTGAACTCAGGGAAGTTGTTGGTGGAGTGCAACACCTCGAGCGCGGTTTTCCAGTCGCTCTCGTAAACGAGGTGATTCCAGTCCGGGATCATGTTGTTGACCGGACAGCCCGTGTGGCAGTGCGGCACACCGCAGTTCATGCAGCGCGAGGCTTGCGCTTTGAGTTTCGCCTCCGGCAGCGGCACGACGAACTCCTTGTAGTTCTTCAGCCGCGCCTGAGGATCCTCGTAAGTCCGGTCATGCCGGTCGAGTTCCAGGAACCCAGTTTCCTTGCCCATATTCCATTACTCCCCGCGTCGTGCCGGCTCTAGCTTATGGAGCGGCGGCACCCGGTATCCGGGCACGAGCCCGATCTGGTGAGCCCCGGCCGAAGCCGGGGCGAATGCGATTTACTCTGCTGCGACCGAAGCCGCCTCCAGCCGTTCCGCCTCAAGCTGCTTGAGCGCCTTGGCATAGTCGCGCGGCATGACCTTGAGGAACTTGGGCAGTGCATTGGCCCAGTCGTCCAACAGCGCGCGAGCCCGCGTCGAACCGGTATGCAGGTGATGCCGTTCCAGCAGCACGCGCAGGCGATCGGCGTCGTGGCGCAGCATGTCGCCCATTCCGGCATCGTCGACCCCGTTGGTGCGTTGCTGCGGACGGCCCGCACCGTCATCCTCGTCACGCTCAGCCGAAATCGGCAGCAGATCGACCATTGCCTTGTTGGCGAGCTGATCGAACACGCCGTCCTCGTCGTAGACGTAGGCAACGCCGCCCGACATGCCTGCCGCGAAGTTGCGGCCGGTCTTGCCAAGCACCGCCACCACGCCTCCGGTCATGTACTCGCAACCATGGTCGCCGCAGCCCTCGACCACCGCAACGGCGCCCGAATTGCGCACCGCAAAGCGTTCGCCGGCGACGCCGTTGAAGAACGCCTCGCCCGCGATCGCACCATAGAGCACGGTGTTGCCGACGATGATGTTCTGCGTGGGCTCACGGTTCACGTGGCTGGGCTGGCGCACGATTACGCGGCCGCCGGAAAGGCCCTTGCCGACGTAATCGTTGGCATCGCCTGTCAGGTCCAGCGTGACGCCGTGGGCGAGCCAGGCGCCGAAGCTCTGGCCGGCGACACCGGTGAGCTTCACGTTGATCGTGTTGTCGGGCAGGCCAGCATGGCCATACCGCTTGGCCACTTCGCCCGAAAGCATGGCGCCCACGGTACGGTTGACGTTGATGACGGTCTTCTCGATCCGTACCGCCTGGCGGCTTTGCAACGAATCGGAAGAGAGCGCGATGAGCTCGTTATCCAGCGCGTTTTCCAGACCGTGGTCCTGCGTTCCCGACCAGTTGAGGCTGGGGCTGTCGCCCTTGCCAGGGTTGTAGAGGATCTTTGACAGATCAACGCCCTTGGCCTTCCAGTGTGCGACGACCTTGCGCGTGTCTAGCCGGTCGACCCGGCCCACCATTTCCGCGACGGTCCGGAAGCCGAGTTCGGCCATGATCGCGCGCAGCTCTTCGGCGACGAAGAAGAAGTAGTTCACCACGTGCTCGGGCTGACCGGTGAAGCGTGCGCGCAGGACCGGGTCCTGAGTCGCGACGCCAACCGGGCAGGTGTTGAGGTGACACTTGCGCATCATGATGCAGCCGGCCGCGATCAGCGGGGCGGTCGCGAAGCCGAACTCGTCCGCGCCCAGCAGCGCCGCAACAGCGACGTCGCGCCCGGTGCGCAAGCCACCGTCGGCCTGTACCGCGATGCGGCTGCGCAGATTGTTGAGCAGCAGCGTCTGCTGTGTTTCGGCCAAACCGATTTCCCATGGCGAACCGGCGTGGGTGAGCGACGTCAACGGCGAAGCGCCAGTGCCGCCTTCATAGCCCGAGATCGTGACGTGATCCGCGCGCGCCTTGGAAACGCCCGCGGCGACCGTGCCGACACCCACTTCGGACACCAGCTTGACCGAGATACGCGCCACCGGGTTCACGTTCTTGAGATCGTGAATGAGCTGCGCAAGGTCTTCGATCGAGTAGATGTCGTGGTGCGGCGGAGGGCTGATAAGGCCTACGCCCGGCGTCGAGTGACGCACCTTGCCGATGGTCTTGTTGACCTTGTCACCCGGAAGCTGGCCACCTTCGCCGGGCTTGGCGCCCTGGGCCATCTTGATCTGGATGTCGTCGGCGTTGACGAGGTACTCGGTGGTGACGCCGAAGCGGCCCGAAGCCACCTGCTTGATTGCCGAGCGCATCGAATCGCCGTTGGGCAGCGGCGTGAAGCGATCCACTTCCTCACCGCCCTCACCGGTGTTCGACTTGCCGCCGATCCGGTTCATGGCCAGCGCCAGCGTGGTGTGTGCTTCACGGCTGATCGACCCGAAGCTCATCGCACCCGTGGCGAAGCGCTTCACGATCTCGCTGGCCGGCTCGACCTGCTCCAGCGGGATCGGGTTGCCGGGCACGAAATCCATCAGGCCGCGGATGGTCAGCATCCGCTCCGACTGATCGTTGATGGTGCGTGCGAAAGCTGCGTACTTCTCGGGAATGTTGCCGCGTACGGCATGCTGGAGGTTGCCGATGTTCTCGGACGTCCAGGCATGCTCTTCGCCGCGAACGCGCACGCCGTAGATGCCGCCTACGTCGAGCATGTTCTTGTAGACCGGGCTGTCGCCGTAAGCCGCGGCATGGCGTGCTACGGTCTCCTGCGCCACTTCGAGCAGGCCGGCGCCTTCGATCGTCGTCGCGGTGCCCGTGAAGTACTTCTCGATGAAAGCCGAGGACAGGCCGACAGCGTCGAAGATCTGCGCGCCGCAGTAGGATTGATAGGTCGAGATGCCCATCTTGGACATGACCTTCCGGATGCCCTTGCCGACGGCGTAGATGTAGTTCTTCTGCGCCTGCTTGGGATTGATCGGCAGGCCCTTCCGGACGCGGATGTCCTCGATCGTCTCGAACGCGAGGTAAGGATTGATCGCTTCGGCGCCATAGCCCGCAAGCACGCAGAAGTGGTGGACTTCACGCGCTTCGCCGGTCTCGACCACGAGGCCGGTCTGCATGCGCAGGCCCTGCCGTACCAGGTGGTGGTGCACGGCCGCAGTTGCCAGCAGAGCCGGCATCGGGATGCGGTCCGGGCCTTGGGCGCGGTCGGACAGGATCAGGATGTTCTTGTCCGCCAGGACGGCTTCGGTGGCCGTCCAGCACATCTCCTTGATCGCGAGTTCCAGGCCCTCGGCCCCGGTGCTCGCGTCCCAAGTGATGTCGATCGTCTCTGTGCGGAAAGCGCCATCGAGCCCGGCTTCGACCGAGCGGATCTTGGCCATGTCCTCGTTGGTGAGGATCGGCTGGCTGACTTCCAGGCGCTTGTGCGAGCCCGCGACATGGCCCAGCAAGTTCGGGCGCGGGCCGATCATGGAGACCAGGCTCATCACCAGTTCCTCGCGGATCGGGTCGATCGGGGGGTTGGTGACCTGTGCGAAGTTCTGCTTGAAGTAGTCGTACAGCAGGCGCGACTTCTTCGAGAGCACCGGGATCGGCGTGTCCGTGCCCATGGAGCCGATGGGATCGTCGGCATTCACCGCCATCGGCTCCAGGAACTTGCCGACGTCTTCCTGCGTGTACCCGAAGGTCTGCTGGCGATCGAGCAGTGTCCCGGTGGGGCTGGGAAGCTCCGCCAGTTCAGGCTCGACGACGTCGAGGTCTTCGAGCTTGTACTGCGCCTGGTCGAGCCACTGCTGGTAGGGCTCCTCGGCAGCGAGCTGGGCCTTGAGTTCTTCGTCCTCGATGATGCGGCCTTGCTCGAAGTCGATCAGCAGCATGCGGCCAGGCTGGAGGCGCCACTTGCGCACGATGTTGTCTTCCTTGATCGGCAGCACGCCGCTTTCGGAAGCCATGACGCACAAGTCATCGTCGGTCACAAGGAAGCGGGCGGGCCTGAGGCCGTTACGGTCCAGGGTGGCGCCGATCTGCCGGCCATCGGTGAAGGCCACGGCCGCAGGGCCGTCCCATGGCTCCATCAGCGCGGCGTGGTACTCGTAGAAGGCGCGCCGTTCCGGGGTCATCAGCGGATTGCCCGCCCAAGCCTCGGGGATCAGCATCATCATCGCGTGACTGATGCTGTAGCCGCCGGCGAGCAGCAGTTCGAAGGCGTTGTCGAGGCAGGCGGTGTCCGACTGGCCGTGCGGGATCAGCGGCCACATCTTGTCGAGATCGGCACCGAGCAGCGGCGATTCGAGCGTGCGGCGGCGCGCGTTCATCCAGTTCACGTTGCCCCGTACGGTGTTGATCTCACCATTGTGCGCCATGAACCGATAGGGGTGCGCCAGCTTCCAGCTGGGGAAAGTGTTGGTGGAAAAGCGCTGGTGCACAAGGCCGAGCGCCGAGACGCAATCGGGGTCGCGCAAGTCGTCGTAGAAGCTGCCCACTTGCGTAGCCAGCAACAGGCCCTTGTAGACGATCGTGCGGGTCGAGAAGCTCGGCATATAGAGCTCGGTGAGGCCGGGCAAGCCGTGCTTCTCTGCCATTTGCGCCAGCGGGTTCTGCGTCTGCTTGCGGATCGCCAGCAGCTTGCGCTCGAAGGCGTCCTGATCGGCGCAGTTCGATCCACGCGCGATGAAGCACTGGCGAACGACCGGCATCGACTTGATAACGGCTTGGCCGAGACCATCGAGCGTGACGGGAACGTCGCGCCAGCCAATCAGGCTCTGGCCTTCCTTCTCGATAAACTTCTCGAACGTCTGGGTGACGAGGTCGCGGGCGGCTTCGTCCTGGGGCATGAAGCACATGGCGACGCCGTAGTCGCCCGGCTGCGGCAGCGTCAGGCCCTTGCCGTCCGCCCACTTGCGGAACAGAGCATCGGGCATCTGGATAAGGATGCCGGCGCCGTCACCCATCAGCGGGTCGGCGCCCACCGCACCGCGGTGGTCGAGGTTTTTCAGGATCTCCAGTGCCTGGCTAATGATGGCGTGCGATTTGGCGCCTTTAATGTGAGCGACAAAGCCCACACCGCAGGAGTCATGTTCGTTGCGCGCATCGTAGAGGCCCTGGGGCTCCGGAAATCCCATCGATAAATACCCGTGCTGTCATTTGCCGGCCGTCCTTGCTTGCGAATGACCAGAATGGTCGCTCGCAATGAACGCGAATCGCACGGTGCGATACGCGGCAAGTCGGTCCGAGAGTTCCCCATGACAATTGCGGGTAATATTTGCAACCAAGAAGCCCTCTTTACGCGCATGATCCGCAAAGAAGGGTAGGTAGGATAAGCGTTTTCTTGCCCAAAGGGCAGCGGGAGCTGGCGGGCGAGTTTCAGGCGGCTCCGCTCATCCGCTGCAGCTTGGCAAGAGCGTCCTGCAAGGCGCGCTCCGTCTCGTCTGGCTCTTGGTTCAATGCGCGAGGGGCGTCAAAGGAGCGCGGTGCAGCTGCAGCTGGATGTAGAGGGCTTCTGCTTTCAGGCACGCATGTGACCTGATGTGCGGGGAACATCACTACCGGCTCGGGCGTCTCGGTGCCATCGAGGCCCTCGCTCTGCACGAGCGGACGGGCAACCATACGCATGGAGAGGTCGAGCAGCGAGGAATAGCCGCCGCCTGGGCGCTGATCCACGTTCTCGTCGTCCTCTTCCTCTGCCGCATCGAACCCGAACGGAGCGGCGGCATAAGGAGCAGCGGCTGCAAGCCGCGCATAGACTGCGCGACGCCGTTCCAGCGCAAGCGCAAGGCGTTCGAGCAGTTCCAGGTGGGATAGTTCCTCAAGGGGCGCCGAGGCGATGCGCTCCGCTGCGGTGCTAGGAGTGGCCAGACGAAAGTCGTTGGACGATTGCGTAGTGGGATCCGTGCCCCCGTCGTCGAAGCGTGCCAGATTGCTTTCGTCGTGCATTGCCGCTGCTCGCCGCGCTTTGTCCACGTGAGTATCCGGCTCCGGGGTCACCCTCGTTGAATCCACATCTGGCGCATCCTGGACCAAAGAGGCGAAGCCCGGCGCCGGCGTGCTGTCCTCGGCGGTATTGGTCTGCAGGTCCGGACGCACTCTCTTGGCGCCGGCATATGCATCGAACAAGCGGTTGCGCTTGGCCTCCGATTGCTTCGCTTTGGAGGCATCATCTGCCCCGGGGAATTGAAGCGGTCCGTGGCCGGACGCAGAAGTATGGGCCGATTCGCCACCGGCGACGACGTCCTCTGGTTCCAGGAGTCGTGACACACCGGATTCCGACCGTCGGAAGGGAGACGCCCACACGTCCTCGTCGCCGTCGAATTCCAGTTCGGGACCAAGGTCGGCCACATTGAGGACTTGCGGACCGGCGCGCAGCGGAGCGTTGCCCCCGACTTCCCCATCTTTGGTGTCGGGTGCGAGCTGCCGCTGAAGGACTTTGTGCGAGGGAAGCAGGTCCTCGGTCTCCTGTTTGCCCTCGACGCTCGACCGTGAGCCGAACGAAGTGACCGGGCTTCCGGGCTCCGCTTCGGCTACAGCCCGGCGGCGGCGGGCGCCCGCTGCGGGGCGGCGGGTCCCAAATACGCGAGCCATTAATGCACCGATGAGGCAGCCCAGAGTGGTCATCAGGAGTGCCAGCAGGATGCGCGTGGTCGTGCCGAGCGGCGGGGCGGCCATCGGGATGAAGCGGTCAATCGTGGTCAGGTGAACGAGCCGCTCGATCAGGGTGGGGTGAATAGCCAGGCTGACCAGCCCGAACAGGGCTCCGAACCAAAGCACGACAACGGCGGGAAATAGCGGATGGCTTGTGATCGGCTGGCGGGCTGCCGGTTTCCTGCGCGTATTGTCGGCCAAGATCTCACCCCAATTTAAGCGTCACGCCCGCAGGCAGCGATGCAAAAGAATCATGCGGCTGCCCCCAGCCTCGATTGCGTTAAAAGGCCTAAGAGGGTTTGGTAAACAAGTTCATAACGGCTTGCATTGCACGCCCAGTCATGGCTGTTCTGGACGTGTAAACGCCCGGCTTCGCGCAGCGCGGGCCACTGCTCGCGGTGCGTGAGAAGAGAGGAAAGGGCGCCTGCGCATGCCTGCGGATCGTCGGGTGTGAACAGTTTTCCGGTGACGCCGTCCCGTATCAGCTCGCGGTGGCCACCCACGTCCGAAGCACACACAAGCTTGCCTTGCGCCATCGACTCCAGAGGTTTTAGGGGGGTGACGAGGTCGGTGAGCCGGCTGTGCTTGCGCGGATAAGCAAGAATGTCGGTGAGGGCATAATAGCGCTCCACGTGATCGTGCGGCACACGGCCCGCGAAACGAATTGCATCGCGGGCTCGCGAGGCCTGAGCCTGCCGCCGAAGCGCGTCTTCGCAAGGGCCGCCGCCAACCAGCAAGAGCTTTGCTGCCGGATGGTAGCGTACGAGCAGCTCCATTGCCTGGATCAGAACGTCGAGGCCTTCATAATCGTAAAAGCTGCCGATGAACCCGATTACCGGTTGGAGCTCTCCTCCTGCGCCCAGCAGGTTCAACTCGCGCGCCAGCGTGAGATCGGGTGGAGGTGGTGCGCCGAACAGCGAGAGGTCAACGCCGTTGGGAACGACAGTGATCTTCTCTGGCGCCGTGCCGCGGGCGATCAGATCGCCGCGCATTCCCTCACAGATCGTGACGACGGCGTCAGCTTGCGCAACCACGTGATTCTCGAGCTGGCGGGTAAGCCGGTACCGCAAGGAGCCTGCTTTGGTGGCACCATTACCTACCGCCGCATCTTCCCAGAAAGCGCGAATTTCGTACACCAGCGGAATACGATGACGCCGCGCCACTCGAAGCGCTGCCTGCCCGCACAAGGCCGGCGAGTGCGCGTGGAGTACGTCAGGCTGCCAGTCGGTTACGACTTTCTCGATTGCGTCCGCAAATATGCCGATCTCGCGCCACTCGCGTAGGCCGCTCGGCCCCGCCGCCTGGCCGGTTGTGCGATGAAACAGCAGGCCATCCGCCTCCTCGGCTGCCAGACCGCGCTGGGTATGCCGCAGGCCGGTGATCCCCCGTACATCCATGCCGAGCTTTTGCTGTGCCTTGAGGATGGCGCGCGTGCGGAAGGTGTAGCCGCTGTGCATCGGCAGCGAGTGGTCGAGGACATGCAGGGCCCGTATCATGTGCCTTTCTTAGGCGCGTAAGGCTTAACGCGGCGTCAACTCGGCTGCGGTAGCAGCTGCAAGAGATGATCGACATCTTCGCCCTGTCTGTCGCGCATGGCCTGCTGGTGCTGGCTGCGATCCGCTTGTTCGGGCGGGACGAGCTCAACCAGGAGGGGGAGCCGCGACGGCCGTTCGGGGCGCGGCGCAGGCCGCCGCTCGACAGCAATCCGGGCGAGCGCCCATGATCGACCTGTGCCTGACCGCGTTCCTGGGCTTTTATCTCGCTCTTGGGTGCAAGCGGCCGTTCTTATGGGTGCTGGCCTATCTCTACGTCGACATCGTTGCGCCGCAGCTCATCTCGTGGGGCATCCTGTCCCACATTCCGACGTCGCTGATCTTCTTCGCGGCAGCATTCACGGGCTGGCTGTTCTTCGACGACAAAAGCGACTCGCGCTTTACCCTACGGCAGGGGCTGTTGCTGCTTTTGCTGCTTTACTGCGGCTACACGACGATGACGGCTGACTTCCCGGAGGCCGCAGCAGAGAAATGGGGCTGGGTCTGGAAAGCGCTGGTGTTCGCCGTGTTCCTCCCTCTGACGCTGCGAACCCGATTGAGGATCGAAGCGGTGGTTCTTGTCATGGTATTGTCCGCCAGCGCGATCATCATCGATGGCGCCGTGAAGACGCTGGCGGGCGGCGGCGGCTATGGCACGCTGCGCTTCTTCGTCGACAACAACACCGGGCTTTATGAAGGCTCGATCATCAGCTGCGTCGCAATCGCGATCATACCGCTGATCCTCTGGCTTGCCCGGCACGGCACGATCTTTCCTCCTGACTGGCGCGTGTGGAGCTTTGCGGGGGCGCTGATCTTTGCCTGCGCACTCATCCCAGTTGGCACGCAGGCCCGTACCGGCCTCGTCTGCCTCATGGTGTTGGCTTTGTTGATGCTGCGCACCGCCAAGCGGCGCCTGCTGATCGTCAGTTTGATGGCAGGCGCCGCCCTGGTGGCCGTCCCGTTCCTGCCCGATTCGTACACGGCGCGGATGAGCACGATCGAAAACAACAAGTCCGACCAATCCGCCAGCACAAGGCTCGCCGTTTGGAACTGGACGCTCGGCTATGTGCGCGAGCACCCCTTCGGCGGCGGCTTCGACGTGTATCTTGCCAACAACCTGAAGATCGAGACGGTGCAAGCCGAGACGGCGGGCAGTACGACCATTGTCAGCAAGCAGGTCATTCAGGACGGCAGCCGCGCGTTCCACTCCAGCTACTTCGAAATGCTGGGCGAACAAGGCGTGCCCGGCTTGTTGCTGTGGCTCACCATCCAGTTTCTGGGTCTTGCCCAGATGGAGGTGCTGCGGCGGCGCTGGCGTAAGTGTACGGGTGCTGACGAACAGTGGCAGGCGCCCCTTGCGGCGGCGCTTCAGCTTGCGCAGATCGTCTATCTGGTCGGCTCGATCTTTGTCGGCATCGCCTTCCAGCCGTTCATCCTTATGGTGATCGGTGTTCAGTGCGGGGTCTGGAGCTACTTGCGCCGAACCGAGCCGAAGTTGGCCCGCAGATTTGCCGGTGCCCGCCGTGTACCGGAACGGCCGAGTCTCGCTGCAGGCTAAAAGGAGCCTCGAGCCTCGCATCGAATCGCGTAGGTGCCGCAGGTAAGGATTTACGGCGGATTAACCTTTAAAGTTCATAGGACCTATGGTTAATTCGCGGCAGCATCCGATCAGCGACTCATCGGGCCGTGATCCTTCGGGGCAGTGAAAGGATAATCTGATGCGAGTGTTGTTGATCGAGGACGAGCCAACCACCGCGAGAGCCATCGAGCTCATGCTGACGGCCGAAGGGTTCAACGTCTACTCTACCGACCTTGGCGAAGAAGGCCTCGATCTAGGCAAGCTGTACGACTACGATATTATCCTCCTCGACCTGAACCTCCCCGATATGCATGGTTATGACGTGCTTAAGAAGCTGCGCGTGGCAAAGGTGCAGACTCCGGTGCTGATTCTCTCCGGTATTTCCGAAATGGATAGCAAGGTCCGCAGCTTCGGCTTCGGCGCTGACGATTACGTCACCAAGCCGTTCCACCGTGAAGAGCTGATCGCGCGCATCCACGCCGTTGTGCGCCGCTCCAAGGGCCATTCGCAGTCAGTCATCAAGACCGGCAAGCTTATCGTCAACCTCGACGCGAAGACGGTCGAGGTCGACAGCGCCCGTGTGCACCTCACCGGCAAGGAATACGCGATGCTCGAGCTGCTCTCGCTGCGCAAGGGCACGACGCTGACCAAGGAAATGTTCCTGAACCACCTTTACGGCGGCATGGACGAACCTGAGCTCAAGATCATCGACGTGTTCATCTGCAAGCTGCGCAAGAAGCTCGCGCATGCCTGCGGTGGAGCTAACTACATCGAGACCGTCTGGGGCCGCGGCTATGTGCTGCGCGATCCCGACGATCAGGCGGAAGCTGCCTGACACTCGAACTTCACGTAAATCGGTTGCGGGTAACGTGAGCGGCTCGTCCAATTAAGACGGCGGGCCGCTTTCGTTTGTTTGAAGTTCAGTGCGGCTAAAGCTCGCTCGATCCGCACTCGATCCTTGCGTTTCCCCCCAGTTGTCGCTAAGCGCGCGCCCTTCAATCGGCACGGTTGGATCTTCCACAAAGAGATTCGCGCGCTGGCCTGGCTAACTAGGGCTGCCATGGCCGGTCGAACGTGTCCCCGACCAAGGAGACGAAAATGCCCAAGCTCAAGACCAAGAGCGGCGTGAAGAAGCGCTTCAAGCTCACTGCCACCGGCAAGGTGAAGCACGGCGTTGCCGGCAAGCGCCACCGCCTGATCAGCCATAACGGCAAGTACATCCGCCAGAATCGCGGCACCGAAGTCATTTCCGACGCCGATGCCAAGACGATCAAGAAGTGGGCGCCCTACGGGCTGAACTGAGGAGCGCTAGCACATGAGCCGTATCAAGAGGGGTGTAACCACCCGCGCCAAGCACAAGCGGATTCTGGACCAGGCCAAGGGCTACCGGGGTCGTCGCAAGAACACCATCCGCGTCGCGCGTCAGGCCGTCGAAAAGGCCGGCCAGTACGCGTACCGCGACCGCAAGGTTAAGAAGCGGACCTTCCGTGCGCTGTGGATCCAGCGCATCAACGCTGCCGTCCGCAACGAAGGCCTGACCTACTCGCAGTTCATCCACGGCGTGAAGCTCGCCGGGATCGAACTCGACCGCAAGACCATGGCGGACCTCGCCATGAACGAAGGCGGCGTGTTCAGCGCGGTGATCGCTCAGGCCAAGGCCGCGCTTCCCGCGTAAGCGCGCACTGCAGCGAAACACAGGAAAGGGCGCGGGCGGCGATAGCTTCCCGCGCCCTTTCTCTTTTTCCCTCACCATTTGCGATTCGGCCGCACCGGGCTAAGGACCGCGGCTCGCGACAGAACCAATCAGGCGGATGACAGTGGACCACGCAGCAACCGGGCAGGACGCGCTTACGCGGATCGCCGCAGCAGATGACCTCGACACTCTCGAGAGCTTGCGTGTGGCGTTCCTTGGCAAGCAAGGCAGCATCTCCAGCCTGCTCAAGACGCTCGGTTCTATGAGCCCGGACGAGCGCAAGGTGGAAGGCCCGGAGATCCACGCCTTGCGCGAGAGTGTTACGGAAGCGCTCGCCACCCGCAAGGCCGCGCTGGAGAATGCTGCGCTCGAAAAGCAACTTGCGTCCGAAACCATCGACCTGACTCTTCCTGCGCCGGAGGCCCCGCGCGGCACCGTCCACCCGATCTCGCAAGTCATGGACGAACTCGCCGAAGTCTTCGCCGATCTCGGGTTCGCTGTCGCGACCGGACCCGAGATCGAGGACGACTGGCACAACTTCACCGCCCTCAACATGCCCGAGAGCCATCCGGCGCGCGCGATGCATGACACATTCTATTTCCCCGATCGCGACGAGCAGGGCCGCGAAATGCTGCTGCGCACGCACACGTCGCCCGTGCAGATCCGCGCCATGCTGGAGCGCGGGGCGCCCTTGCGCGTCATCGCGCCGGGCCGCGTCTACCGCTCCGACAGCGACGCCACTCACACGCCGATGTTCCACCAGATCGAGGGCCTCGTCATCGACAAGGGCATCCACCTCGGTCACCTGAAGTGGACGCTGGAGACCTTCCTCAAGGCCTATTTCGAGCGTGACGACATCGTCCTGCGCCTGCGTCCCAGCTACTTCCCCTTCACCGAGCCTTCGGTGGAAGTCGATGTTGGCTACACGCTCGTGAACGGCAAGCGCGTGGTCGGCGGCTCCGAAGGCTGGATGGAAGTGCTGGGCAGCGGCATGGTCAACCGCAAGGTGATCGAGGCCGCTGGGCTCGATCCAGACGAATGGCAGGGCTTCGCCTTTGGCACCGGCGTCGATCGCCTCGCCATGCTGAAGTACGGCATCGATGACTTGCGCGCCTTCTTCGATGGCGATGTGCGCTGGCTCTCACACTACGGCTTCTCCGCGCTCGACGTGCCGACTTTGTCGGCCGGCGTCGGCACCGCGGCTTGATCAGGAGCGAACAGACATGAAATTTCCGCTCTCCTGGCTGCGCAAGTACCTCGACACGCAAGCGACCGTTGAAGAAATCAGCGATGCGCTGAACGCCATCGGCATCGAAGTCGAAGGCATAGAGGATCCGTCCGCAAAGCTTGCCGGCTTCCGCGTGGCGAAGGTGCTGACGGCTGCCCGCCATCCTGACGCCGACAAGCTGCAGGTCCTCAGCGTTGACACGGGTGAGGGTGAGCCGCTGCAAGTGGTGTGCGGTGCGCCGAATGCGCGCGCAGGCCTCGTCGGCGTGCTCGGACTGCCGGGCGCGACGGTGCCGGCAAACGGGCTGGTGCTGAAGAAGTCCGCGATCCGCGGTGTCGAATCGAACGGCATGATGTGCTCGACTCGCGAGCTGGAGCTGGGCGAGGATCACGACGGCATCATCGAACTGCCCGAAGATGCTCCGGTGGGCACCGCCTTTGCCGATTACCGAGGATCGGACCCGGTGATCGAGGTGGCGATCACGCCGAACCGCCCGGACTGCATGGGCATCTACGGCATCGCTCGCGACCTGGCAGCCAAGGGCACTGGCACGCTGATCCCGCTTTCGGACGTCGCCATTGCGGAGAGCTTCCCGTGTCCGGTCGAGATCCGAACCGAGGACCCTGATGGCTGCCCGGCATTCTACGGCCGTGTCATTCGGGGCGTGAAGAACGGGCCCTCGCCGCAGTGGCTGCAAGAGGCGCTGAATGCGGCAGGTCAGCGGCCGATCTCGGCGCTTGTCGATGCCACGAACTACGTGATGCTCTCGTATGGACGCCCCGCGCACGCCTATGACCTTGCTCGGTTGACCGGCGCAGTCGTCGCTCGCCGTGCGCGCGACGGTGAGCAGGTGACGGCGCTTAACGGCAAGACCTACACGCTCGACCCGGAAATGACTGTCATCGCGGATGAAGCAGGCGTCCACGACATCGCGGGCATCATGGGCGGTGAGCATTCCGGCTGCCAGGACGACACGACCGACGTCCTGCTCGAGATCGCCTACTTCGACCCAGAGCGGATTGCCCGCACCGGCCGCAAGCTCAACCTGACTTCAGACGCCCGCAGCCGCTTCGAGCGCGGCATTGATCCGGGCTTCCTCGACATGGGCCTGGCGCACCTCACGGGCATGATCCAGCACTTGTGCGGCGGCGAGGCCTCGGAAGCAGTCCGCGCGGGCGCAGCGCCTTCCATGCCCAGAACCGTGCACTTCGAGCCCTCCTTGACCGAGCGACTGGGCGGTGTGGCCATTCCCCATGCGCGGCAGCAGAGCATCCTCGAGAGCCTCGGCTTCAAGATCGTGGCGAACGAGGTTAATTTCGAGAGCGCCTGGGCCATCACGGTTCCCGGTTGGCGCCCCGACATCGACGGCGCCCCGGATATCGTCGAGGAAGTGGTGCGCATTCACGGGCTGGATGCGGTGGAGAGCGTTTACTTGCCGCGTGCGGAAGGTGTGGCGCTGCCGACCGCCACGCCTGCGCAGAAGCTGGAGCGCCGCGTCCGCCGCGCCGCAGCCGCGCGTGGTCTGAACGAGGCGGTGACCTGGTCATTCCTGCCGGTGGCCGAGGCTGAAGCCTTTGAGGACGGCCCGCTCTGGACCCTAGCCAATCCCATCAGCGAGGACATGAAGGCGATGCGCCCCTCGCTGCTGCCGGGCCTCCTCTCGGCGGTGCGGCGCAACCTCGATCGCGGCGCCAAGAGCCTGCGCCTGTTCGAAGTCGGGCGCCGCTACTTGCGTGGCAAGGCCGGTGCCAGCGATGAGCGCCTGACGCTGGGTGTCGTGCTTGCGGGTGAGAAGGTGCTGCGCGGCTGGTCCTCCGGCAAGGCGGTCAGCTTCGATGCCTACGACGCCAAGGCCGAGGCGATGGCGCTGCTCGCGGAAGCCGGAGCACCGGTGGACAAGCTGCAGGTCATGGGAGAGGCCGGGCCTCAGTTCCATCCCGGCCAGTCCGCCACCTTGCGGCTGGGCCCCAAGACGGTGCTGGCGCGCTTCGGAATGTTGCATCCTGCGACCGCGAAGCAGTTCGATATCGAAGGCCCTGTCGCGATGGTCGAATTGTTCCTGGACGCGATTCCGCCGCGCAAGGCTGCCGCTGGGTTCGCCCGGAGCTCTTATGCGCCGCCAGCTTTGCAGGCAGTGATGCGCGACTTTGCCTTCCTGGTGCCGACGACCGTCCCCGCGGGCGACCTCGTGCGCACCGTACAGGGCGCGGACAAGGTGAACATTGTCGCGGCTCGCGTCTTCGACGATTTCCGGGGTGCGGGTGTACCGGAGGGGCAGAAGTCGCTGGCCGTCGAGGTCACGCTGCAGCCCGGCGAGAAGAGCTATGGCGAGGCGGAGCTGAAGACGATTGCCGATAAGGTGACCGCTGCCGCCGCCAAGCTGGGCGCGACGCTGCGCGGGTAGGGAGGGCTGCCATGGCCGAACTCGTTTCTCTTGCATCCGATGTCCTGAGCGCGCGCATCAATCCGCTCGGAGCCGAGCTCTGGTCGCTCACCGACCGGCAAGGCCGCGAGTACATGACCAATGCCGACCCGGAGTTCTGGACCGGTCATGCGCCGCTGCTGTTTCCCATCGTCGGCATGCTGAAGGACGGGCGCTATCGGCTTGGTGAGAACAGCTACGCGCTGCCCAAGCATGGTTTCGCCCGACACTCGCGCTTTGATGTGGTGGCGAGCGGACCGGACTTCGTGCAGTTCCAATTGACGGACGATGCCGAAACGCGTGCGTCCTACCCCTTCAGCTTCGTTCTCGACGTGACGTTTCGCTTAGAGGCGTCGACGCTGCATGTGGAAGCGCAAGTGAGCAACACGGGCGACGAGCCGCTGCCGTTCAGCTTCGGCTACCACCCCGCTTTCGCCTGGCCCTTGCCCGGCAGTGGCGCCAAGGAGGATCACCGCGTGATCTTCGAGGCGGCCGAGCCGCAGCCGATCCGCCGTATCGATCCCGAAACCGGCTTACTGCTGGCTGACACATTCCCGTCGCCTGTTGAAGGGAGCCAGCTTGCACCTGACGCCGCACTGTTTGAACCGGACGCGCTGATCTGGGATCAGCTTGCCAGCCGTTCGGTCCGCTTTGAGGCGCCCGCGTCCGCCTCGATCACGGTCACCTTTCCAGACACTCCCATGCTGGGAATCTGGCAGAAGCCGGGTGCCGCGTTTCTGTGCATCGAGCCGTGGCAAGGCATCGCCGATCCTGTCGGCTTCGAGTGCGACTTCCGCGACAAACCTGGCGTGATCTCCCTTGCGCGCGGCGAAGCGCGCACGTTCCGAATGGACGTGACCGTCAGCCAACCGGCATCATGACGATGGCGGCTGTCATCAGGTAGCCTTCATCGCTCCGGCCTAACTGCTGACGTTGCGGGAGAGGCGCCGCGCTCGTATGGCGCGCTTATGAGTTCCCACGATAGCCGGCGTACGTTCGCCATCATCTCGCACCCTGACGCGGGCAAGACGACCCTCACCGAGAAGCTGCTGCTGCAAGGCGGCGCGATCCATCTCGCCGGCCAAGTAAAGGCCCGCGGCGCAGCGCGGCGCGCCCGGTCCGACTGGATGAAGATCGAGCAGCAGCGCGGCATTTCCGTCACCAGCTCGGTCATGACGTTCGAGCGCGAGGGTATTACCTTCAACTTGCTCGATACCCCGGGTCACGAGGACTTCTCGGAAGACACCTACCGCACGCTCACCGCCGTCGACTCGGCCATCATGGTGATCGACGCTGCAAAGGGTATCGAGCCGCAGACCCGCAAGCTGTTCGAAGTCTGCCGCTTGCGTTCGGTACCGATCATCACCTTCATCAACAAGGTCGATCGCGAGGGCCGCGCCTGCTTCGACCTGATGGACGAGGTGGCGGACATGCTGGCGCTCGATGTATGCCCGATGTCATGGCCAGTCGGCATGGGCGGCGTGTTCGAGGGCATCTACGATATCGCGACCGGGAAGGTCAGCCGCCCGGAAGGGCCGAGCCGCGAGTTCCTCGGCAAAGTAGACGAGGACGTGACTCTGCCGGTCGAAGTCGCCGACGAAATGGAACTGGCGCAGGGCGGCTATCCTGAGTTCAATCTCGAGGACTACCGGGCCGGCAACCTGACGCCGGTCTACTTTGGCTCCGCACTCAAGAACTTTGGCGTTGCCGAACTGATCGATGCCATCTCCCGCTACGCGCCGCCGCCCCGGCCGCAGCCGAGTGAGCAGGGCACGATCGAGCCAGGTCACGACGAGGTCACCGGCTTCATCTTCAAGGTGCAGGCCAACATGGATCCGCAGCACCGCGACCGCATCGCGTTCATGCGGCTGGTCTCGGGCACGTTCAAGCGTGGCATGAAGCTGACGCCCTCCGGACTGGGCAAGCCGATCGCGGTGCACTCGCCGATCCTCTTCTTCGCGCAGGATCGCGAAATTGCCGACATTGCCGAGCCCGGCGATATCATCGGCATCCCCAATCACGGCACCTTGCGGGTTGGAGATACGCTTTCCGAGAAGAACGACGTGCGCTTTACCGGGCTGCCCAACTTCGCGCCCGAAATCCTGCGCCGCGTAGCCTTGAAGGACCCGACGAAGACCAAGCAGCTTCGCAAGGCGCTCGACGATCTGTCCGAAGAGGGCGTGATCCAGGTGTTCTACCCGGAGATCGGCTCGCAATGGATCGTCGGCGTGGTCGGCCAGCTGCAGCTGGAAGTGCTGATTTCGCGCTTGGAGGCCGAGTACAAGGTTGAGGCCATGCTCGAGCCCGCCCCATTCGACACGGCGCGTTGGCTGAAAGGTCCCGAACAGGCCCTCCGGTCATTTGGCGACTTCAACAAGATGAACCTGGCGCGTGACCGTGATGGCGATCCGGTGTTCATGGCCCGCTCGGCCTGGGACGTGAACTACCAGCAGGAGCGGAACCCCGAGCTTGCTTTCAGCGCCACCAAGGAGCGTTGAGGGAACCGGGAAGGGAGCTGAGGACTTACGTAACCCGTTGGTCTTGCGAGTGCATTCTCGCTTCCTCACCCATGTCCCTCAAATAGCCAGCGGCTGACCGTGCAGATTACTTTCGCCAGCTACAACATCCGTAAGGCCGTCGGGCTGGATCGCCGTCGGGACTCCGACCGCATCCTGTCGATCCTGCGCGAGATGAATGCAGACGTGGTGGCGCTGCAGGAAGTCGACCGCCGTTACGGCCGGCGGATGAGCGTGCTGCCGCTCGAAGCGATTCACGAGCACACGGGGTATCGGCCGGTCCCGTTGTCGATGAAACCCGATAGCCTGGGCTGGCACGGCAACGCGCTGCTGGTGCGACGTGACTTCGAGCTGGTCGAGGCGGCTCCGGTCCCGCTCCCGGTGCTTGAGCCGCGCGGTGCGATCCGGGCAGATTTGCGGATCGAGGGGCATCTGCTGCGGGTCATCGGAATGCATCTAGATCTGTCAGGTCTGCGCCGGCGTCATCAGGTGAGATCGGTCCTCTCGCACGTGGCAGCCTGCTCTGACCCAATGCCCACGGTGCTGATGGGTGACATGAACGAGTGGGCGCTTCACGGCGGCTGCTTCCGCGAGTTCGATGGGAGCTGGCAAGTGTTGGCGCCGGGCCGGAGCTTTCCGTCGCGCCGGCCGGTTGCCGCGCTCGATCGGATCATCGTGTCGCGTGAATGCCAAGTGCTGGGAACCGGAGTACACCGTAGCGCTTTGTCCGCTGTAGGCTCCGACCATCTTCCGGTATTCGCCAATCTGGATCTGCCTAAAAAATAAGCAACCTGCTCGCTAATCGGGCGAGGCGCGCTGAGCCCGCACGCTGCGGTGCAGCAGCAGCTGCTGTTTTCCTGACCGAACATCATTTGGCACGCCTCTTGCTTCTGTGAGGCTACCGGCATGTCGCCGGGGCTAACAGGGGATAGGCATGAAGTTCATCATCGCCATCATCAAGCCGTTCAAGCTCGACGAGGTCAGGGAAGCCCTGGGCGCTATCGGCGTGGCCGGCATGACCGTGTCCGAGGTGAAGGGCTTCGGGCGGCAGAAGGGGCAGACTGAGATCTACCGGGGCGCCGAGTACTCGACCAACATGCTTCCCAAGGTGAAGATCGAGGTCGCGGCCTCGGACGATATGGCCGCCAAGATCGTCGAGACGATCCAGCAGGTCGCCAGCACCGAAGCGATCGGCGACGGCAAGGTCTTCGTTCTCGATCTCGCATCTGCCGTGCGCATCCGCACCGGCGAGTCCGGCGATACCGCGCTTTGAGGGGGTACTCATGATGAACCGCAAGCTTATCTGCGGCGGCGGCACTCTTGCCGCGTCGCTCTTTGCCGCTCTGCCGGCTTGGGCGCAGGAGGCTGTTGAAGCCGCCTCGCCGATTGCCGCCGCTACCACCGAAACGGTGGCTGTCGCTGTGCCGAACCCGGGCAACAATGCCTGGATGATGACTTGCACCCTGCTGGTCCTCCTGATGATCCTTCCGGGGCTGGCACTGTTCTACGGCGGTCTGACCCGCTCGAAGAACATGCTGTCGACCATGACCCAGATCGGCAGCGTCACAGCTCTCGCCATGCTCATGTGGGTAATGTTCGGCTACGGCCTCGCTTTCGGTCCCGAAGGCAACCAGTTCATCAGCTGGGGCAAATTCTTCCTGGCTGGTGTGACGCCGGAATCCACTGCGGCGACGTTCACTGATGAAGTGATCTCGGAATACATCTTTATCGCATTCCAGATGACGTTCTCGGCCATCACCATCGCGCTGGTTCTCGGATCGGTCGTGGAGCGCATGAAGTTTTCGGCGGTGATGGTATTTGCGATCGTTTGGCTGCTGATAGTCTACTATCCGATTGCGCACATGGTCTGGGAAGCGCGCGGCGTGTTCTTTGCGATGGGTGCGCTCGACTTTGCCGGCGGTACTGTTGTCCACATCAATGCGGGCGTATCGGCTCTGGTTGCGGCAATAATCCTCGGCAAGCGGCGTGGCTTCCCGCATGAGGCCATGCCTCCGCACTCCCTGACGCTCACGATGGTCGGCACCGGCCTGCTGTGGGTGGGCTGGTTCGGCTTCAACGCCGGCTCGGCGCTTGAGGCGAACGGCTCTGCTGCGCTCGCGATGATGAACACGTTCGTCGCAACTGCTGCAGGCGCGCTCTTCTGGATGCTCGCTGAGCGTCTGGGCGGCCACAAGGGTTCGGCACTCGGCTGGTGCTCGGGCGTCATCGCCGGCCTGGTCGCGGTCACTCCGGCGGCGGGTAACTCGGGTCCGTTCGGCGCCATCATTCTGGGTGCCGTTGCTTCGGTCATCTGCTTCTTCTGTGTCTCGAAGCTCAAGCCCGCGTTCGGCTACGACGACTCGCTGGACGCTTTCGGCATCCACGGCGTAGGCGGCATCGTTGGCGCCATTGGCACCGCCATCGTCTGCGCTCCGTCCCTGGGTGGGCCAGGAGCAGAGGACTTCTCGATCGGCGGCCAGCTCGTGACTCAGGTCCTGGCGGTTGTTGCCACCATAGTCCTGTCGGTCGTCGGCACCGTCATTGCCATGTTCATCGCCAAGGCTGTCACCGGTCTGCGGGTCACTCCCGAGGTGGAGCACGACGGTCTCGACATCGGCGAACACGGCGAGCGCGCCTACAACTAACAATATTGAGATTGGCGGGAGCGAGTACTTCTTTCCTCTCCTCCTATTCGCCCCGCCCTCCGTTGTTCCTCCTGCGAACATAACCTTAAAGGGCCGGAGCCGCTGCTCCGGCCCTCCTTTCGTCCGCACGCGAAGAAACTTGGCTCAGCCGCGTTCGGAGGCGAGCATATCCATCACCTGACGGACCGCCGACACGTCATATCCCGCGGCCGCCGCTTGTTCGGCCAAGCGCGCCGGGTCCTCACCCGCTTTGGCGCGAGCCAAGGCCCATAACAGCGTGGAACGAGTGCCCGAGCGGCAGTACGCCAAGACGGGTCCGGTTGCCCGGTCGAGCGCGTCCGCCATGGCTGCCACCTGGTTCTGAGCGAAGCCGGCGTGCGACACAGGGATAGCTACGTATTCTATGCCCACGGCATTGGCGGCCGCAGCGATGTCCGATCCCGGAACCTGATCGTCGCTCTCGCCCTCGGGCCGATTGTTGACGATCAAGGTAATGCCAAGTTCCCGTGCTTTGGCGACGGCGGCGATGTCGATCTGAGGACTGGCGTAGACGCTGTCGGTAAGTTGGCGAAACATGGCTGTACTCGCTCCTGAGAAACGCCCCGGGCGGGGCCTGGCGGCTTGCCTCTAGCACAGACGTGCCGAAATCCGACACGTTTGGGCGATAGACCGCGTATTTGTATTCGCCAATTCGCCAGAATTCGTATAAGACTCGGAACTGCAGGAAAGGGCTGTGTGGAATGCCAGTCATTGCCTGACGCCCGGCGCGATTCGTCCAAGCGGCCGGGCAAGTGCTTATGGGGCGGAGCGAAGGTGCGTTCGTAGAGATGGGTTTTGACAGAGGACGTCGCGGTAGGGGTCGCGACAAGCGCGATCGGTTCGGCGGCGAGGAAGATTTCGATCCGTTCTTTGCAGGTCAGGATCGTGGCGGCGGCGGCGGCGGTGACCGCTTCGGCGGCGGCGGCGGTGATCGCTTCGGTGGCGGTGGCGGCTTCGGTGGCGGCGGCGCACCTCGCAGCGGCGGTTTCGGCGGCGGCGCACCCCGAAGTGGCGGTTTCGGCGGCGGCGCACCTCGCAGCGGCGGCTTTGGCGGCGGTGGCGGGATGCCCGCTCAGGTTGTCGGCCAGGGCAAGGGTGTGGTCAAATTCTTCAACGCGGCGAAGGGCTTCGGCTTCATTCAGCGCGAAGAAGGTGGCGATGACGTGTTCGTCCACATCAGCTCGGTAGAACGCGCCGGCCTTGAGGGCCTTGCCGAAGGTCAGCAGCTCGAATTCCAGCTGGTTGATCGCGGCGGTAAGGTTTCGGCGACGGACCTGCAGGTCGTCGGCGACGTAATCGCAGTGGAAAAGCGCGAGCCGGCTCCGCAGCGTCAGCTGACGGGTGATCGCGCTACCGGTACGGTCAAGTTCTTCAATTCGATGAAGGGCTTCGGCTTCATCACTCGTGACGATGGCCAGCCAGACGCGTTCGTGCACATCAGCGCGGTAGAGCGCTCGGGGATGTCAGGCCTCAATGAGGGTGACCAGCTCGAGTTTGACATCGAAGTGGATCGACGAGGCAAGTACTCGGCGGTCAACCTCGTTCCGCGCCAGGGTTGATACTGCCGGCACTGCCTTCGGTTGTTTGACCGAGGGGCTGCGACAGTCTAAATGCGCGCAAATGGCGGTCCGGTAGGGCCGCCATTTGTCGTTTGCCATTCCCGATGAACCTCGATCTTTTCCAGGAACAACGACCATGTCGATCACGCCGCTGATGCCTGTGTACCCTCGGTGCGACGTTCGCCCCGTGCGCGGAGACCATTGCCACCTGATCAGCGAAGACGGTCGTCGTTTTCTCGACTTCGCGAGCGGCATCGCGGTCAACGCCCTCGGCCACTCGCATGAGGGGCTGATCGCCGCAATTCAGAAGCAGGCTGCGACGCTGATGCATGTGTCGAACCTTTATGGCAGTCCTCAGGGCGAGCGGGTGGCACAGCGCTTGGTGGACCGAACGTTCGCCGACACGGTGTTCTTCACCAATTCGGGCGCCGAAGCGGTAGAGTGTGCCATTAAAACGGCCCGCGCCTATCACCAGCATGCCGGCAATGCCGAGCGGTACGAACTCATCACTTTCAACAACGCCTTCCATGGCCGTACCCTGGCCACGATCAGCGCCTCCAGCCAGGACAAGATGCACAAGGGGTTCTTGCCCTTGTTGCCTGGCTTTAGCTACGTCGAGTTCAATGATCTGAATGCCGCCAAGGCCGCTGTTGGGCCGCACACGGCAGGCTTCCTCGTCGAGCCTATCCAAGGTGAGGGCGGTATTCGCGTCGCTGATGAGGCTTTCCTGAAGGGGCTGCGTGCGCTTTGCGACGAGCAGGACCTCATGCTGGTCCTTGATGAAGTGCAAAGCGGTGTCGGTCGCGCCGGCACGTTCTATGCCTACGAACAGTATGGCATCGAGCCAGACATTCTGGCTACGGCAAAGGCTATCGGCGGCGGGTTCCCGCTTGGAGCATGCCTGGCTACCGAAAAGGCGGCGCGAGGAATGGTGTTCGGCACTCACGGCTCCACCTATGGTGGCAATCCGCTGGCGATGGCCGCGGCTGATGCCGTTCTCGACGTGATCGCCGACGATGCGTTTCTCGCCGATGTCCGCGCGAAGGGCGATCGGCTGCGGGCGCGCATTGAGCAGTTCCTTGGCAACTACCCCGGTCTCTTTGAGCTTGTTCGTGGGCGTGGCTTGTTCATCGGCATAAAGATGAAGGTCGAGCCCCGCGGCTTCGTTGCGCATATGCGCGACAACCACGGTCTGCTGACAGTCTCCGCGGGCGACAACGTTGTTCGCGTGCTGCCGCCGCTCGTCATCGACGACAGTCACATGGATGAGTTCATGGAGAAGCTGTCTGCAGCGGCCGCGACTTACCAGCCGGCAGAAGCAGCATGACCGTGCGGCACTTCCTCGGCCTAGCCGATGCGGGTGGCGAGGCGATTGCCGCGATGATCGCGGATGCGCTCGACAGAAAGGCTGCCCGTCGCAGCTGGCCCAAAGGGCAGGCCGATGCCGATGCGCCGTTGGCGGGCCGCGTGCTCGCCATGATCTTTGAGAAGAACTCAACCCGCACGCGAGTTTCCTTCGATATGGCGATGCGCCAGCTCGGAGGCAGTGCACTGATCATGGAGTCGGGCAGCACCCAGCTCGGACGTGGTGAGACCGTCGCCGATACCGCCTGCGTGCTGAGCCGGATGGTGGATGCGATCATGATCCGCACAGACGACCACGCGAAGATCGAGGAACTGGCGCACTACGCGCAAGTGCCAGTCATCAACGGTCTCACGGACTTGTCACACCCCTGTCAGATCCTGGCTGATCTGCTGACGGTGATCGAGCGCGGGTTTGCTCTTCCGGGGTTGCAGGTCGCCTGGCTCGGCGACGGCAACAACGTCGCCAACTCGCTGATCGAGGCCGCCGGGCTGATGAAGTTCACTGTCCGCGTCGGCGGGCCTGCAAACTACGAGCCGAATGCTGGGATCACCGCTGCGGCGAAGGAGGCGGGCGGCTCCGTCATCCTCACACGCGATGCGAAAGAAGCAGTGCGCGGCGCGCAGGTCGTCGTCACCGACACTTGGGTGTCGATGGGCCAGGCAGGCGGCGAAGCGCACCTCCAGGCGATGCAGCCGTACCAGGTCGATGCGGAGTTGATGGCGCTCGCCGCACCGGGCGCCGTCTTCCTTCACTGCCTTCCGGCGCACCGCGGCGAGGAAGTCACTGCCGAGGTCATCGACGGGCCGCAATCTGCCATCTGGGACGAGGCGGAAAATCGCATTCACGCGCAGAAGTCGATACTGCGATGGGCTATGGGACAGTTGTGAGCGCAGATAACCCCGCGGTTCGTTCGGAGCGCACCGGTTTCGACCGCGTGCTGGGCTTCACTATCCCTGACCGGCACGCGCGCGGGCGAATAGTGCGTCTGGGACCGGCGCTGGAGACGGTGCTGTCTGCCCATAATTATCCCCCAGCGATCAAGCACTTGCTGGCCGAAGCGCTAATGCTCACAGCGTTGATGGGATCCTTGCTGAAGGAAGAAGACAGCCAACTTACGCTACAGGCACAGGCGCAAGGCGGTCCGGTGGACCTGCTGGTGTGCGATTACTTGCGGGGTGAACTGCGCGGCTATGTCAGCCATGATCCCGAAATGGCCAAGGCGGCGTCAACGAGTTCACGGCTGGAGAGCCTTTTTGGCGAAGGCTATCTAGCCATTACTTTCGACCTCGGTGCGAGCGGTGAGCGCTACCAGGGCGTCGTGGCGCTGGAAGGTAACTCTCTAACGCAAACGTGCGAGGCATACTTTGCGCGATCGGAGCAGGTGCCTACGCTGCTGCGAGTAGCGGTGCGTACCGAAGGAACACATTGCATCGCAGGCGGCTTGCTCGTGCAGCACTTTCCCGAAGGCGAAGAAGGGCGTGAACGCCTGCACGTGAAGGACGAGCATCCCGAGTGGGAGCACGTCGCGATCATGGCGGGAAGTACTCGCCACGAAGAGCTCGTCGACCCGGAGCTTTCGCTGGAGGGTCTGCTCATCCGTCTGTTTCACGAAGAGCGGGAAGTGCGGGTGGAGCCGCTTGCTCCTCTTTCACGCGGCTGCCGGTGCAGCGTCGAATATTACCAGTCTCTTCTCTCGCGGTTTCCTGAAGAGCAGAGGGCGGATATGCGGGACGAGGACGGGACCATCCCTGTTGATTGTGCGTTTTGCTCAAAGGTCATCCCTGTCCGCGTCTGAGCGGACGCGAAGCAATTTTGCAGTTCAGCGACGTCAGTGCATCTTTGGACGAGTGTGGAAGGCGGACCATACGCGCCCGTGCGATCCGGTGCTCTAGCCCGCATCAGGTCACCCGAAGGATCGTTCAGCGATGAAATTCCGTTTTCTACTGACATGTACAGGTATCGCCGCGAGCATGATGGTGGCCGGTTCAGCTGCCATGGTGGCACAGGCGCAGTCGCTCACTTTGCTTAACCGATTCCAAGCAGGGCAGTGGGAAATGCGCAGTCGCGGCGAGCCGGTGGAGCTGCAGCGGATTTGCGTCCGCGACGCCCGGAGGTTCATCCAGATGCGGCACCCCGGACAGAATTGCACGCACACCGTCATCGAAGACAAGATGGATGAAGTGACGGTGCAGTATACCTGCCGGGGCAGCGGTTATGGCAGGACCCACATTCGACGTGAGTCTGACGGACTTTGGCAGATCGACAGCCAAGGGATCGCCAAGGGACTGCCCTTCACCTTTGATGCCGAGGTCCGGCGCCTAGGGGATTGCTCTCACTGAGTTTGGACACGTCCGCCGTGCCTTTCCTCTGACTGGCGCACACCTTACAGCGGACTTATGACAAACAACCAAGACAATCCTCGGCGCGCTGCTGTGGTCCTGCTTTCCGGCGGCCTCGATTCGATGGTGGCCGCTGCGCTTGCTCGTGAAGCCGGCTATGCAGTTCATGCGCTTACAATCGACTACAACCAGCGCCATCGGTGCGAGATAGATGCTGCGCGGAGAATTGCAGCGCGGCTGCATGCTGTCCGGCACATCATCCTGCCATTGGATCTGCGGCAGTTCGGTGGCTCTGCTCTTACGGACGAGATCGCTGTGCCCAAAGAGGGACCGGGAGCAGATATCCCGGTCACTTATGTGCCGGCTCGGAACCTCGTATTTCTCTCCCTGACGCTGGCTTGGGCTGAAGCCTTGGGCGCGCGAGATATATTTATCGGCGTGAACGCACTGGATTATTCAGGCTACCCGGATTGTCGTCCTGAGTTCATCGCGGGCTTTCAGGGCCTTGCGGAGCTTGCCACCAAAGCAGGTGATGAGGGCAAGCCGTTTGCGATCCAGGCTCCTCTTCAGTTCATGAGCAAGGCGCAGATAGCGGCCGAGGCGGAGCGCCTTGGTCTCGACCCAGCTTTAAGCTGGTCTTGCTACGATCCCACGGATGAAGGGCTGGCTTGCGGACTTTGTGACAGCTGCAGACTTCGCAAGGCGGGGTTTGCAGAAGCAGGCGTTATCGACCGTACCGCTTACGCCGCATAACGAGAACGGCTGCCACCACACGCCCGTCGGTCTCGAAAGCTCGCACGGCTTGGGCAGACGCCGCAAAAAAGAAAAGGGGCCGGATTGCTCCGGCCCCTAATCCACTACCGTTGCCGGTTCGCTTACATGCCCGAACCTGGACCGTAAGTGATCTCAACACGGCGGTTCTGCAGTTCGCGAACGCCATCCGCGGTCGGAACGCGCGGGTTGTTTTCGCCGAACGCTTCGCTCGAGATCGTGGCACCGGGGATGCCGCGGCTCGTGAGGTAAGCGCGAACCGAGTCATTACGGCGAGCCGAAAGACCAAGGTTGTACTGCGCCGAACCCGAACGGTCGGTGTAGCCGGCCAGCATGATCGGCACGCTCGCGCAATTGCCGTAAGCGCTGACAGCGCTATCAAGGATCGTAGCTGCCTCGGGCGTGATTTCCGACTTATCCCAGTCGAAGAACACGATGTACGGACCCTTGTTGCAAACCGGAGCCGGCGGGG
>NZ_JBEWLY010000011.1:0-11428 GCF_040534015.1 Novosphingobium kalidii | reverse complement strand
CTGATCACGAGCCGCGCCTTTAGCAAAAATCGTGCACAGCCTGTCACCGCACTAAGATCCGACACCTCCGCCTCGGCGCGTTTTTACACAGCCTCCACCACTTTCGGCCATTCGCGCCGATGCGCGGCGTTCTAAAACCCGATCGCGTTTCGAGAAAGCACCTCGCGGGAGCTTCACCGGTCGAGATATGCGGCAAGCTCCTCCGGTGCGGCTTGGGGGAACGGGTGCCGTAGGAGATCCAAGAAGGCGGACACTCTGGCGTTGAGCAGCCTGCGTGTCGGATAGAGCGCCCATAGGGCAATCTCCGAGCCAGCCACGTCACCCCAATGCGCCAATCGCCCATCGGCGATGTCACGGCTGACGAGCGATAGCGGCAGCGGGCCGGCCCTGCTCCCGCGCGCACGGCATCGCAGATCATGACAAGTGACGACAAGCGCAGCACCGGATCGACCTTGAGCTCCATCGGCATCGACTCCGCGCACCACGGCGGGTACGGCCGCACCGGTCGGCCGCAGCATGTCAGGGCGAGCCACCACTACCATTCGATCATGGAGGAACGAGCGACCGACCAGCGTCTCGTCCGGCGCGGGATTGACGCGGATTACGAGGTCGTAGCCCTCCTCGATCATGTCGACCGCCCAATCGTCGGTCGTTACCTCCAGCCTCACCTGGGGAGGGCGCCGCGCGAACTCCGCGGCTAGCCGGCCCATCGCTGTCTGCGAGAACAGCAGCGGGGCACTGATCCGCAGTCGGCCGCGCACCCGCTCGCTGCCCAACGCAATCGCGGTGGCCGTCTCCTCCAGCTCCGTCAGCAGAGCGACCGAGCGCTCGAACAGCGCGCGTCCCTCTTCAGTCAGCTTGAGGTCGCGCCGCCCGCGCTCGAACAGCCGCAGGTCGAGCGCCGCCTCCAGCTCGCCTACGCGCCGGGACAGGGTTGCCTTGGGCCGGCGCGCGGCGTGCGCGGCCTTTCCGAAGCCGCCATGTCGGGCGACGAGCGTGAAGTCGGCGAGCGCGAGCAGGTCCATGTCGTTCCATCAGTGAGACGCCGCGTCCAGATTACGCGTCTATTTGCTTGGGTCTGGATCACCCATCTTCGTCCCGTCAGCAAGACCAACGAAGGAACTATCCCATGACCATTCTCGTGATCGGTGCCACCGGCCGTGTCGGCCGCCACGTCGTCGACCAGCTCGTCGCCCGCCATGCCGACGTTCGCGTCCTCACCCGCGATCCCACTAAGGCGGCGTTCCCGGCCGGGGTGGAAGTGATGCAGGGCGACCTGCTCGACATCGAAGGCTTGCGCGCGGCCTTCTCGGGCGTCAGCACGCTGTTCCTGCTCAATGCGGTGACCGGCGACGAGTTTACCCAGGCGATCATCACGCTTAACATTGCGCGCGAGGCGGGGGTCGAACGGGTCGTCTACCTGTCGGTGTTCGGCGCCGACCAGGCCGTCAACGTGCCGCACTTCGCGGTGAAGTCCGGCGCTGAGCGGATGCTGGAAGCGATGGGCTTCGGCGCCACCATCCTGCGCCCCACCTACTTCATCGACAACGAGGCGATGGTGAAGGACGTGATCCTCGGCCACGGCGTCTATCCGATGCCGATCGGCGGCAAGGGGCTGGCCATGGTCGACGCCCGCGATATCGCCGAGGTCGCCGCGATCGAGCTGGTGCGTCGCGAGCAGGCAGCGGACAAGCTGCCGATCGAGACGATCAACCTGGTCGGCCCCGACACGCTGACCGGCGAGGACGTGGCGGCGATCTGGTCCGACGTGCTCGGCCGTCCGGTCGTTTATGGCGGTGACGACCCCAGCGGGTTCGAGGCCAACATGGCGGCCTTCATGCCGAAGTGGACGGCTTATGAGATGCGCCTGATGGCCGAGCGCTATGTCAGCGAGGGTATGATCCCGGAGCCCGGCGACCGCGAGCGCCTGACGACGCTGCTGGGACGCCCACTGCACGGCTATCGCGAAGCCGCAGAGGCACTCGCCGCGGCCTGACCCTCAAACCCGGAATTGGGAGATTCTCCATGAAGACCATCCTCATCACCGGCTGTTCGTCAGGCTTCGGCCTGGCGACCGCCAGCCTCTTCGCAGCACGTGGCTGGAACGTCGTCGCCACGATGCGCACCCCGAGCGAGGACGTCCTGCCCGCCTCCGACCGCCTCCGCGTCCTGCCGCTCGACGTTACCGATCCCGCCAGCATCGCCGCGCTGGTCGAGGCGGCCGGCCCGATCGACGCGCTCGTCAACAATGCCGGCATCGGCTTGCTGAGCGCCGTCGAGGGCACTCCGATCGAGGTCGCCCGCGCAATGTTCGAGACGAACACCCTTGGTCCGATCGCGATGGCGCGGGCGGTGCTGGCGCAAATGCGGGAGCGCACAGGTGGCGTGATCGTGAACGTCACCTCTACCGTCACGTTCGCACCCTTGCCGCTGCTGTCGATCTACACCGCCACCAAAGCGGCGGTGAACGCATGGAGCGACAGCATGGCTATCGAGCTGGAGCCGTTCGGCATCCGCGTCCGCGTCGTCCTGCCTGGGCGGGCGCCCGCCACGAGCTTCTACGGCAACGCCGAAGGCCGCATGGCAGGCGCCATCCCTGCGCCGTACACCCCGCTGGCACAGAGCATCATGGAAGGCTGGCAGAAGGATGCGGGGCCGGTCACGTCTGCGGACGAGGTCGCAGAGGGCATCTGGCGCGCCGTCACCGACGAGGGCGCACCGGCACACTTTCCCGCCGGCGCTGATGCCGTCGCCTGGGCCGCAACCCGCTGAGCCGGATCAGTGTCAGGTCTTGATCGGCAAGCTCGGGAGAGCCGGGTTTCCGATGGGGATGGGTGAAGCGGGAACCAAGGGCACAACGCCGTTAGGCTGATGACCATCGTCGGCTTGCGGCGCGGCCATTGCCTCGCTGGCGTCTCGGCCGTAGTGAGCAGCGTGATTGCGAAACATACCACCCGTGCCGTCAAGGCGCTGAAGATCCATTGTCCAGTCGATGACGCAATGCTGAATATGCTGTCGGCAGGGCAACTGCCGGCGATTGATCCGGACAGTGCTCTTGCGAAGATCCTGGACATTGTGCGCGCGGAAAATCCTCTTGGAGACTTCGGGGTTTACAAATCCGTGGTGGAGTTGGGATCGGGTTGGGAGTTGTTCACGTCCGACGCCGCTGCCCGTCCCGCATTAGGGCAGACAGGTTTGGAAGTTGCATCCCCCACCGTGATTCTGACGATCTATATACCGATGGACGCAGCGGACGACGCAGTGTGCCGGGCAATCGATGCGATCGTGGAAGCACATCCTTGGGAAGTACCGGTTATCGAAATCAGTGAAACGGTCCTTGTGACGCGCGTCTGACCAGCGGCATCCAGCGATCCTCCATGGCTTTGCCGATTGGGAACGGCAAGCGAGACGCACAGAGCCATCCCACAAGGGATGGTATTCTGGGAAAGCTGGATCAGATCGGCTTGCCGATAATCCCTCCGGCCTCCACGACAGCGGTTTGCGCAGCTTCAATGGCGTCCACCAGGACCACCGGGAGAGGCATACTCGGCGCTTCGCTACTATCCCCCTGTAGCCCGAGGTCCACTTTGCCGGTCATGGTGAATGAGTAGCTGGGGCCGAAGTTGGTCATTTCCCACCCGAACACGGCTGAGTAGAAGGTCTGTGCAGCGCCGAGGTCGGGCGCGGGAAGCTCGATGAAGTTGATGCGTGCCATGAGCGACTCCTATGCGCGCTTACGAACGCGCTTGGCGGGGAGGCTTGAAACGCTGCGGATCGCCGCTGACCTGAGGTCGTCGGGCTCCGACAGCATGGACTCGGGTACGACGACATAGGATTTCCTGGCCGGTAAATCTACCGTAGGCCATTTTGGTTCAAACGCAGCGGTTGGCGACGGCTAGTGGCATTCAGCTTCGGTGTGGAGCCAGAGCGGGTCTCCAGAGAGAAGCAGCCTTCGCTCCGGATGAACGAGGCGATCGGCAGTGACTCAGACCAGTGTAGAACGCGCGTAAACGCATTCGGGTGCCCTTCGAACACCGTTTCAGGGCGGAGCCAAAACAAATGGCGGCGAGCTCAAGGAGCCCGCAGCCATCCTTCATCAGCATGTTCAGTGTAGATCGAAACACCCCGCCTTTGTTTTGGATCTCAAAGAATTCTCCGAAACGAACCGCGCGTCGGCAACGATTTGCAAAATACCTCAGGGTCGCTCCCTCCTTCCTCCACTCCCAGTTCTATAAATCGTGATGGGTGGTCCGCTGCGGCGGAGCCTCGAAGAACGAAGGACTCCAATGACTTTCATCACCGACATGAAGATCGCCCGCAAGGTGGCCGCTTTGCTCATCATGCTGGGCATAGTCACCTTGGGGCTTTCCAGCCTAAGCTATCGCACGATCAACTCCATCGATTCAGATTATTCGGCTCTCGCCGGCAAGACTCTTCCCGCGACCACCGAACTGGCGCGCGCCAACAGGCGTGCCGTCGAGATGATGTACGCAGGTTACCGTGCCATGGCGTACGAAGGCGGAAGCGCTGAAGGGCGTGTTTCTGCAAGAGAGCTTGAGGAATCCTACGCAGCTGGGAAGCAGAGCTTCGAAAAGGCCCTTGAGACAGATCCGAGCCTCGCTGAACAGATGCCGGAACTTCTCCGCTCTTTCGAGGATCTGCATGCCACCGTTGCGAGGGCAGCTCAGCTCGGGCTTGCCAATCGCAAGGAAGAGGCAATGGCTGTCCTGCGTGAGGCTGACAAGCAGCTTGCAGAGTCCCAAAGTAAGTCGGCGGGTCTAAATAGCGCTCGGATCGAAGCCGGTGACCGGAAGATCCTCGAGGTATCAGCCAGTGCGAGCTCAACCTCCTTCTGGATGCTGGCCATTAGCGCGATCGCTGTTGTCGGCGGCGTGGCCTTGGCTATGCTGGTGTCTCGTGCCGCGATCGTTGCTCCTCTCGACCGCCTCCGGGAAACGATGCGTCACTTGGCGGCTGGCAACAACAAGGTTGCTGTTGAAGGAGTTGAGCGTGGCGACGAGGTTGGCGCGATGGCCAAGGCGGTGCTCGTGTTCCGCGACGCGGCCGTTGCCCAGGAACTAGCAGCCGTGGAAAAGGCCAAGTCCGACGCGGACCAGAAGTTTGTCGTCGATACGGTTTCGGAAAAGCTTGCCAGCGTGTCGGAGGGTGACCTTACGGCCGAGATCAAGGCCGAGTTCCCGCCGTCCTACGTGCAACTGCGCACGAACTTCAACTCCGCCCTGACCAATCTGCGCGACCTGATCGGCTCGGTGATCGAGAGCTCACATAGCCTTCGCACCGGCTCGAGCGAGATCGCGCACGCTTCGGAAGACCTTGCGCGCCGCACTGAGAGCAATGCGGCCAGCCTGGAGGAAACCTCGGCTGCGCTGACGCAGATCGATGGTCGCATCAAGGCCACGGCCCAAGCGGCGGGCCGCACGGTGACGCGTGCCGATGAAGCCATCACCACCGTTTCAGGCGGTCGTGCCGTCGCTGATGAGGCAGTCCAGGCCATGAGCCGCGTGCGTGAAAGCGCGAAAGGCATCGACGAAGTTATCGAGGGCGTCGACAAGATCGCGTTCCAGACCCGCGTTCTCGCCATGAACGCCGCCGTGGAAGCTGGTCGTGCGGGTGACGCGGGTCGCGGCTTCGCGGTCGTGGCTGACCTAGTCAGTGCGCTCGCCATGCGTGCCGAAGAGGAAGCGAAGCGTGCGCGCGATCAGCTGACGGTGACTCAGACCGACATCGTTACCGCCGTCGAGGCGGTGCAGCGGGTCGACGGCGCGTTGGCTGGCATCTCCGAAGGTGTCGGCGAAGTTCACCAGCTGCTGGGCGGCATGGCATCTGACAACCAGGCTCAGGCCTCCGCGATCAGCCAGATCAGTGTTGCCGTGAACAACATGGATCAGGCGACGCAGCAGAATGCCGCGATGGTCGAGGAAACTTCGGCTGCCGCGCGCAACCTGAACAGCGAATCTGAAGCTCTTGCGGGCAAGGCAAGCCAGTTCAGGATCAGTGATGGAGGCAAGTCGGCCAAGATCATGGCCAAGCCGTCCGCAACCTTCACGGCTCCGGTCGTGAACGACCAGGCTTCACGCTTGAGTATCAAGGCTAAAGCGAACGGCAGTGCCCCCGGCATCGTCGCTACTGCGTCTACCGACGAGGATTGGGCCAGCTTCTAAGCGATTTTCGTAAGAATACGGTCAGCGTAGAAAGGCCGTCACTGGCGACAGCCGTAGCGGCCACGCTGCCTTGGCAATGCGACGATGTCCTCTGTCAAAGCCGCTTCAAAACCTCAATGATACCAGTTGTGCGGGTATCTACCATCACGCAAGGATGTTCCACACGATCATGGCAATAGGAATGGCCGCTTGTGGAGGGCTCATAATGGCAAGCGGCATGTCCGCCATTGAGACAGGCCGTGTAAAAACGGGTTCTCGCGAGCAGGCCTATGATGTCGGAGCAGCGCGCTGAAGATTGAGCGTGGACGCTCAGGTCTTCAATGCTGCGATCAATGGCCGGACGCCGAGGATAGCGATCAGCCTTTTGAAGTTATAGGCCAGGACGTGAAGGCTGGCTTCCGTTCTGACGTGTTTCAGTGTTTTCATCTGGAAGTGTGTCGAGCCCATCCAGGCTTTCAGCGTACCGAACGGATGCTCGACAGTCTGCCAGTTCGGGCGTGTGCCTGCTCGCCGGCCAAGCACCGAAGGAGCGTTCGCCGGCTGAATAGACGCGCGCCCGGCCTCATTCATCGTCAGCCCGTCGAGCAAGTATGGGGCTTCGCTGACGGTCGCAGGGATGGTTTGCGATGCGAACGGCGCGAAGCGGTCGTTGACGTGGGTATAAGCCTTGATGCCGGGATCGTTGCCATAGCGAGCGTTGACCGTGTTCATCGCCGCACCCTGTCGCGCGGCGGGGTAGAACTGACCATCGGCGGATGCGGTTGTGCCCATGCCCCAGACCTGCGCCATCGGCAGATCGCCTTGTGCGGCGACCACATGAGCCAGCGCCTGATCGATCGCCTCGCGTTCGACGTGGCAGCGCGCGAGACGAGAGAGTTGTCAATAATCATGGGTGTTGGACGCCTCTGCCATCTTGCGCAGGCCCAGGTTCAGACCCTCGGCAAGGAAGACGTTGAACAGGCCGATCCGGTCGCCGCACGGAACGCCACTGCGCAGGTGCGTCAAGGTGTCGGTGAACCCAAGCGCGTCATCTACTTCGAGCAGCAGGTCGGTAATACGGACGGGCGGCAGACGGCGGTAGAGATCGAGCACCAGGTCATCGATTCCATCCGGCGCGTCGGCGGTGAGGCGATCAATGCGCAGCGTCCCGTCCTCGATGCTGCCTTTGGGGATCGTGCCGTTACGCGCAGCGCGACCGAGCCGGGCAAAGCCATCGGCGAGACGGCTTTGCGATCGGCGAGACGGGCTTTGCGATCGGCGAGACGGGCTTTGCGACCGGCGAGCCAGACATGCGGATTGGATGGAATGGCCAGCTTCGCAGCATGCGCAACTTCCATCGATACCAGGACATTGCGCAGGTCGCCGTAGCGGTGCGAGCGATCGAGCCAGATGTCGCCCGAGCGTAGCGCGTCGCGTAGGTGGAACATGACCGCGACCTCTCGGAGACGGGCATCATCGTAGCCCTTCGCTCGCAACTGTCTCCGCCATTTGGAATGCGGCCGCAGGAAATCGTCAGTCGCCGGGGATGCGTCTTTGGCGGCGACGGCGGCCACCGCGTTCAGAAAGGGCCGGGCGACCGGCGCGGCTTCGAGGTCGAGGCAGCGCAGCATGCGCGGGGCATAGCGACGGAAACGGTGATAGCCCTGATCGACATGGGCCAACGGATCGTCACCCAACGTGTCGGTCAGCGTCCTGGCGGTCGCGACGAGGCGAGTCAGATGTTCCCATCCCGCCGCATGCGCAATCGCGTCCTCCAGCGAGGCACTGCCGCTATGCGCTTCGAGCAGCGATTGTCCGAGCGCTGCGAAGCCGGCCAGCGTCGCAGTGACCCCCCACCCCTGTTATCTGAGATCCGAGCGTCATGCAGCTGCCTTGCCTCGCGCCAGGTGCGCCCGACGATGCGGTCATGCGTTTCGATCACCGCATCCGCAGTCGCAGTTGCCCACTCGATGACGCAGACCGCGAGGATGGCGCGACGTCGGTGGGCACTCAGATCACGCAGACCATCGGCGAAGTAGCGTTCACCCTGTCGCCGCAATCTGGCGACGCGATGCGGTGGAACTCCGGCAAGCAGACCGGCATCGAGGAGGTCCATCGCCCGCAGGAACTCCAATCGATCGAGCAGCCGGTTCGCCGCGGCGGAATTGTTGCCCGGCTCGATCCGGCGCAGCCAGATGAAGCGGCTGATCGCGCCCGGCAGCATTCCAGTGGTCAGCTCGTCGAGCCGAGCACAAGTCACGGGATTGAGCCGCTCGGCGAGCCGCCTTTCAATTTGACGTTCGGCCGCGACGAGCACGTCCGCGCACAACCTCTCGATAGTCGTGATTGCGGGCAGGATGGTCATAGTGTCACGGCAGCGAGCAATGAACCGCCGGGCGAGATCGTCGTGGGAGCGTGCCTGTTCGGCTTCCGCGAACCGCCAGTCACGGAAGGCCTGTGCCCGTGTACCCTGGCCGGGGAACGGCCTGTACCCATAGATGGAACGCAACACCTCCATGTGCTGCTGGCGGGTCTGGCGTCGGACGGCGTAGCGGACAAGTGTATCGACCAGCGATGCCAAGCTGAGCTGCCAGGAAGGCGGACACGGCCAACGGGATTACCTCGCCCGGCACCAGTATCCGGCCCGGATAGCGCAGTGCGCAGAGTTGCAGTGCGAAGCCGACCCGGTTCTCCGGCCGACGCCGCCGGTCTATATGAACCAGGTCGTCATCCGCCAGAATGTAATGTCGCAGCAGCGACGCCTCGTCGGTCGGCAGGTCAAGCAGCGCCGACCGCTGCCGGGCGCTCAGGATCTGGCGTCTCGGCATGTGGCAGTGTCCCTGTTGAACAGAAGTCTGTTTTGGACAACACTGACCCCGCGCAGATCAAGGCATTTCGAGGCCTAAATTCAGAGGGGTTCAATTGGGACAGCGCGCCGCCATCTACGCCAGGGTCTCGACAGCCGACCAGTCGTGCGAGCGGCAGCTCCGCGACCTCGCCGGTTTGCCGAGCGTGGCGGCTATGAGGTGGTTGAGGTCTTCCGCGAAACCGCCTCCGGCATGAAGGCCAACCGATCGGCGCGTGCCGAAGTGACCCGAGGGGTGGACGAGCGTTCGAGTATTTCAGCGAGGATCCGCTGCTCACGGGCGTGCTCGGCGGCCGTTCCGTTCGCGGTGTCCAGTCGAACAACGTCGTCTCGACGGTCAAACACTACGTGCTCAATGCCAACGAGACGGGGCGCTCCTTCGCCGATGCGCAGATGGACGAGCCCGCGATGCGCGAAAGCGATCTGCTCGCCTTCCAGAAGGCGATTGAGATCGGCCAGCCGGGCTCCGTCATGTGCGCATACAACAAGATCAACACGATCTATGCTTGCGAGAATGCCTTCCTGCTCAACGACGTGCTGCGGCGCGACTGGGGCTACAAGGGCTGGGTGATGTCCGACTGGGGAGCGGCCCACTCCGTGTCCATCCGCCAGGGCCTGGACCAGGAATCGGGTACGCAGCCAAAGGACGATCTTTGGTTCGGCCAGCGCCTCAAGGACGCGCTGGCGGCTGGCACGGTCGCGTCGGCCGATGTGGACCGTTCCGTGTTCCGTATTCTTCGCACCATGTATTCGCTCGGCCTGGCGCGCGACCCTGCGGAAGGACGCAAGCCGATCGACTTCGCGCCGCACCTCGACCGCGCCCAGCGCGCCGCGGAGCAGGGCATCGTCCTGCTCAAGAACGAGGGCGGCATTCTGCCCTTGGCCGGCGGTGCGAAACACATCCTGGTAGTCGGCGGCCATGCCGACGCAGGTGTTCCGGCCGGCGCCGGATCTTCTCAGGTGTGGCCGGTCGGCGGCTCCCCCGTGCGACTGCGGTACGATGACAAGATGTACCACTTCCGCCTCTATATGCCCTCGGCGCCGCTCGCCGCGCTGAAAGAGCAATATCCCAAGGCCACGGTGAGCTTCGATGACGGGAGCGATCCCGTCCGCGCCGCCCAAGCGGCGCGGAGCGCGGACGTGGTCGTCGTCTTCGCCGAGCAATTCCGGTATGAAGGCCGCGACGTACCCGGCCTCAGCCTGCCCGAGAACCAGGATGAACTGATCGAGGCGGTAGCCTCCGCCAACCCGCACACGGTCGTCGTGCTCGAGACCGGCGGCCCGGTAGCAATGCCCTGGATCGACCGGGTACCGGCGGTGCTGCAGGCCTGGTATGCAGGCAACCGCGGCGGGAAGGCGATCGCCCGCGTTCTCTCCGGTGAGGTCAACCCGTCCGGGCACCTGCCGGTCACCTTCCCGGTCGCCGCTGCGCAGATTTCCAATCCGGTGCTGCCGGGCCAGAACCTGATCGATGCGGCAAAGGGCAAGGATGTCCGTACGCTGCCCAAGGAACAGCAAGTCCTGCCGATCATGTATCCTGAAAGCTCCGACGTGGGCTATCGCTGGTACGCGCGGCAGGGCTTGGAGCCACTGTTCGCGTTCGGGCATGGGCTGAGCTACACCACGTTTGACACCTCTGCCCCCACGGTCTCGGGGACGACCGCCACTTTCACCATGCGCAACACAGGCGCGCGCGAGGGGGCCGACGTCGCCCAGCTTTACATGGTTTCGCAGGCCGGACAGCCAAAGCTGCGGCTTGTCGGGTTCGAGCGGGTTGAGCTGAAGCCGGGTGAGACGAAGCAGGTAACTCTGAACATCGATCCGCGGTTTCTCGCCGATTGGAAGGACGGCGGCTGGCACATGCCGGCGGGACGCTACCGCTTCGCACTTGGCGAGAGCGCGGAGCGCCTCGGCCCGGCCGTCGAGGCCATTCTGCCCGCGCGCAGCTGGCGTGAAAGCGGCGCACCGGCAAGCTGACAAGGGCAGATCAACCTTTCGCATCGGGTGGGGAATGATAGCCGTGAGCTCACCTTGCGACTTCCCCCCACAAGCTGAGCACTGTCTCGTACACGAGCGACGTGTGCGTCAGCTCTCAGGCAGGTAATCTTTGGTCGGGAACGACGAGATTGAGGGCGCACTGCCGCCGGTCTGCTCAATGAAGCGGGAAGGCCAGTTTCGGCAAGAGCAGCCGTTCTGGCGCGGGTCGGGGAACGGCTCGAGTTGGTCGAGGCTGTGTAAAAATGCGAGGCTGTGCTAGAGTTTTCCCGCATTTGTGGGAGGCTTTGGAATGGGCCGTTTCGTTCAAGGCTCGATTTCCACGCCTTGGGTTTTGCCGGAGCGACGCCTGCCGAGACCGGCCGCCCGGCCTACCATCCGTCGACGATGCTCAAGATCTACCTCT
>NZ_JBEWLY010000010.1:0-35640 GCF_040534015.1 Novosphingobium kalidii | reverse complement strand
TCTTAGACGTTCGAGACGTCCCTGATCCGTTATTAACGGAACAGCGACATGATCGACTGCGGCGCCTGGTTGGCAATCGACAGAGCCTGCAGACCCAGCTGCTGCTTGACCTGCAAAGACTGCAGCTTTGCAGATTCCTTGGCGAGGTCGGCGTCAACAAGGTTGCCGATACCGCCTTCGATCACGTCCGACAGCTTGCTGGTGAAAGACAGCTGACCGTCGATCTGACGCGAAGCTGAACCCAGAGTCTTCAGCGATGTCGAGACCGCCGTGGCGAACGTATCGATCGTGCCCTTCAGCGTGTCAGCTGCGGCGGCAGAGGCGAGCGCAATGTCGCTGCCGGCAGCACCGAGGCCGGTGGCTGCGGACGCGTCGAGACCCTGGTTGGCGACGCTGATGACGTTCGTGGTCGACGTCGACTTGGTCCCCATCAGAGCGCTGACCGTACCCGTCGCGCCGGAAGCCGGAGCCTTGAGCAGGTTGACGCCATTGAACTCAGACGAGTCGATGATCGAGTTGATCTGCTTCTTCAACGAAGTCATGTCCGCCGCGATCGCATTCCGGCTGTCTTGGTCGAGACCAGCGTCCGAAGCTTCGGTGACCTTCGTCTTCATCTGATTCAGCAGGTCGGAGATCTGCTCCGCACCAGCCACGGCAACATCCGTCGTGCTCTTTGCGCGGTTGAGCGAAGAGGTGACCGCAGACAGGCTGCCCACATCGCCGCGCAGCTTCTGCGCGATGGTGTACTTGGCCGAGTCATCCTTGGTCGACGAAACCGCCAGGCCGGTGTTGATGCGGCTCTGCGTGGTGTCGAGACCCTTGTTCGTCGCGGTCAGGTTCTGCAGAGCTGCCAACGCGCCAGTGTTGGTGTTTACGGAAAAGCCCATGATTATCTTCCTTCTAAGTATGCAGCCTCTTCTGAGGCCTTGAGCCGGAGCGGCGGCCCGCCGGCGAACGAACTTCTTGTCACTCGCAAGTTCACTTTAGGAAGTTTTTTTCCTCTTCGGCGTGGCCATCGCAGTTTATTAGAGTTAATTCACGCTAATCATAACAACATACGGCGTCCGCCGCCGCCGTCGCTTTCGCCTACTTGATCCCCACGTACCAAGGCGGAAAAATTTGCCTAGCACTACAGACGTGGCTACGGCTTATTGATGAGGCAGCTGTTCGAAGTATACCTGGCCGGGCGTGCAGCCGCCAAGCGCGAAGCGGGGCTTGAAGGCATTGCAAGTGCCAGATGGCGGTCGTTGCTAGCGCGGACCTCGGGGAGCGAGGCATAAGCGTTAAGATACACCTTCTTGTATTTACCGAGGGGCCAGAGGCGCTCCACGACCACGTTGTCGCGCTAGCACCGTATGCTATTCGTGCTGTTGGCGATCTTACCGGGTACAGAACGGCGGTGAACGCCACGCGGTCGTTGGACTGATGGCCACCTGAGCTAGGCCATGTCGACAAAGTGCTTCGCAAACGGCCCGATTTCCGATTCAAGGCTGCTCTTTGCGGGGAGCAGCAGTGGCGCCTGGTGATGTGACGGACAAAGAATGGGTGGCCGAAAGGCGCGGCCCATCAGGACAACCGGCGCTCTCTGAACGGCATGCTGCATGTACTGCGGTCGGCTGCCCTGGCGCGACATGCATGAGCGCTACGGCAAGGGGAACTCAGTCTACGTGCGGTTCCGGCGCTGGGCGGAACAAGGCGTCTGGGGTGCGACTCTGGCCACACTCGTCGTATTCGGGCTGACTGACGATTGGCAGAATTGACCGACAGCACTACGGTTAACGGCCATGTTCAGCTGCGGGCGCTAAAGGGGGAGTCGTAACGAAGCTTTTGGTCGATCCGCTGCGCTTTACGTGCAAGGCCGAAGCCCGCTGTGACAATCAGGGACACTCTCTCGGCTTCACCATGAGGGGCGGCGAAGCGTCGAATTCGGCGCTGCCGATGACCTCATGGCGCTGCCGCTCAGCAAGCCCCAAGGCGCTGCTGGCTGACAAAGGGTATGACGGGCATGCAGTCCCGAACGAACCTTTCGCTGCGCGGTATCCTGCGATCACCCCCCCAAAAGCCAACCGACGCGAGCCCATCGCCCTGCGACTTCCGCTGAGACCGAGATCGCAATCGCACCGAGCGCATGCTCCGGCACCTCAAGCATCAACGCCGCATCCCCACCCGCTACGGCAAGACCGCGCCATCGCTCGCTTCCACAATCTCGCTGCCATCCGCCGGTGGCGACCAAACTTTGTCAACAGGACCTAGACTCCTCGGGTTCGATATAGGTCCTGCTCAAACGGTCATTTACAATGATTTATTAATCACACTCATCTAGATGCCTTCAGATCGTGTCCATTGGCTATTTGGGGCGCCTGCCACTATGCGCGTTGGCTTTCAGACAATGTTGCGTCAGATCCGGCAAGAAGAGCGCGGTGCAACTATTATAGAGTTCGCCATCGTAGCACCAGCGTTTATTGCGCTACTCCTAGCTATTATTCAGACATCGATTATTTATTTTGTTCAACATGGACTTGAAACGGCAGCAGAGAAGGCCGCGCGGATAATCTACACCGGGCAGGTGCAAAAACAGGGGCTCACCGCCTCTGCCTATAAGACTCAAGTTTGCGAGTTCCTGCCAGCGTTTCTAAGCTGCGACAGCCTGTTTATCGATGTCCGCCACACAATTGACTTTGCCTCTGCCGGAACAGCAACGCCGACACTCTCCTATGATGCTTCTGGAAACCCGAGCAACATCAAGTTTGATCCTGGGACCGCTGGCGCAATCGTCGTCACCAAACTGATGTACCAGTGGCCGGTGTTGGGCGCGCCTCTCAACCTAGGGGTAAGCAAAGATTCCAGCGGCAAGCACATAATTGTTGCCACCCAAGTTTCGAAAACAGAGCCATATTGAGGGGAGCGCAATGTCTGTAATGCGTATGCGATTCCTCTCTGGGGTATTTCGCAGAATCAAAACAAACCAAGCTGGTGTCGCATTGGTAGAGTTTGCTGTGCTCTCCCCAATCCTCATTACACTTTATATTGGCGGCGTTCAGCTTTGCGAAGTCATAGCATGTGCTCGTAAAGTGACGTCAACTGCCCGAGCAGTGGTGGATCTGACAACGCAGTATTCCTCCATTTCCCCGCAGCAGATCGATGGCATTATGTCGGCATCTAACCAGATAATGTATCCATATGACGGCGCGAGTTCATTCATACGCGTAAGCGAAATAAAGATTGATGAGAATGGTGTCGCGCGGGTGGTGTGGAGTAGATCCAAAAATGGATCGCCACGTGAGTATGACGCAGAAGTCGCTATTGATGCAGTTCTAGCGACTCCTGGAACAATGTACATCTATGGAGAAGCAGAGTACAAACTTAAACCGTCTATGCAGTTTGTATTTTCAGGGGATTTCACCTTAGGCGATGCCTTCGTAATGCTTCCCCGCATATCGACAAAGGTCAATTGCAATGATTGCTAGGCCGCTGCATGCCGCTCTACAGGCCGCCACCCATGGGATCATCGACTTTCTTCGTGACAGCCGTGGTAACGTTATGATGATCTTTGGCTTCGCCATTATTCCGCTGCTGTTCTCTACCGGGATGGCCGTAGATTATGGCAGAGCGCTTCAAACGCAAACTCGCTTGAATGCTGCTGCAGACGCAGCAGCCCTTGCTGGGGTCAGCCGTGCGCACATGACAGGCTCGAGCACGGATGCAGCAAAGACTGCAGCTTACAACATGTTTGTCGCTCAAGCTCGACCATATCTCTCACGAGGCGACGTCGACATGTCGTTCAGTGACGAAAAATACCTGAATATCGCTGTTTCAGACGAAACCAATGCCACAAACCTGAAAAGGACAGTGACTGTTAGTTACCGAGGAAATTCCGCAAATCTATTCGCAGGAATTCTGGGGGTAGATACCTTACCCGTAAGTGGATCATCATCTTCCGTCGCATCTTCCGCGCCAGACATTGACTTCTATGTTCTCGTGGACACGTCTCCGTCTATGCTTCTACCCGCAACCACTGCTGGTCTCCTTAAGATGACTCAGAAGACTGGCGGCTGTGCGTTCGCGTGCCACACAATCCCGGACAGTAAAGAAAATTTCTATAAGATTGCGCGAACCAACAATATTGTGCTCAGAACTGATCTCGTTCAGGGGGCGGTTCGGGATCTTGCGACTACAGCCTCAGATGTCGCAGAGCAGAACGGGACAGACTACCGATTGGGGTTGTTTTCGTTCGATTATAAATTCTCTGCCAAATGGCCGGCCTCCCAAAGCAGCAGCGGATACTATCTTACGAGTGATCTCGCTTCGGTTGGACTCCATGCGAAGGACTTGGTCCCACTCACTTACTGTCGCAACAATCAGCGCGTCTGCGACGTGAATGATAACGACACCGGTACTAACTTTACGAGCGCCATGAACGGCGTCAATGCTATAGCTCCGCCCCCCGGGAATGGCAGCAAGGTCGGCGGAGACAAGCCGCAAGCCGTATTGTTCATAGTAACTGATGGGATGCGCGACGAGAAGTCTGGTAGCTCACGATACATTGGACCAATTCCTCTATCTCTCTGCACGGCTATTAAGAACAGGGGCATTCGCATTGCGGTGCTGCACACGAAGTATCTTCCGGAGTCCGCATCAGACTCTTGGTCGAAGACGAATGTGCGGGATCCCTATCTGGCTCCTGTAGACAAAATTACACCTGCCCTTCAAAGCTGCGCATCTTCGAACCAGCTCTTCTATCAAGTCACAACCGACAGCGACATTTCGGCTGCGCTAAACGCCCTTTTTCAGGCTGTGGTTCAGACTGCGCGGTTGACTAGCTGATCACCGAGATAGGACGAGGTCAGAGATGTTCAAAAAGTTTGCCTTGGCAACAGCCTTCTTCGCCGTTCTCGTGGCTGGGCTGTCTCGCATGTTCGAACCGGCGGTGGATCAACCTACCGCAAGCATCAGAGAGGACGCTTTGACGCAGCAAGCGGAAGTTATTCCGCGGCCTCAGAAAACCAGGTCTGCATCAGGTCACGCTGGTGCGCTCGAAGAGGGCGATGTTCAGCTAAGTAGCTTCGTGCCGCGGGTGCCAACAGGTAGCGCTCCGGTCCCGACCGTGGATCCCTCAAAGGCAGCGTTGAAGCCCATCCCCTCGACGCTTGGCCACCTAGTGCAAGGCCCGAGCAGTGGCGCAGCGCAGCCCATTACTCCACACGCGATTGGACAATAAGCAGACCGGAGCGACGAGAGGCTGTAATATAGCCTCTCAGCCACAGCTTTGCAGCGGCGAATGATGAAGAAGCCGAAGGACAAGGCGGCTTTGTCGCACCGGGTAGCGATGCGGCGGGATGGCTTTGGCCCGTTGAACAAGCGCTCGACTTGGTTGCGATCACGGTAGCGCCGAAAGTCGCAAACTGCTGGCTCTCGACGGTTTGCCTCGGGGGAGGATCGGCAGGATGCCTCACCAGAGCAAACTGGAACGATTCGAAAAACCCGTCGGTTTGACGCGAGAGTGGTGAGGAGTGATCGTATCAGCGTTGGCTGCGTGAACAGGGGTAGGCTCTTGCTGTTTGGCGGGTTCGGATAGGGCGCTCAGCGCTGGACTGGAACCACGCAGGCACAGTACGCCCCCGACCTAGTAGGCGGGTCGGCCATGCCGCTCTTGATGCGGGCGCGAGCAATGCCGATGGTGCGCACGACCAGACCCGTCCCGTGCTTCTGTCCTGCAAAGACGTGCTCGACCGCCGAGCCCGCCCCTGGCCGCCTCACGTTGGCGCGCGCGATGCGCTCGGGCACGACACGGCGGTGCGGCTTTCGTTGATTGAATGTTGCTGGCGAACATGCCTTTGGCAAGGAAGGCCTCATTCGTCTTAGAGCGATGTGCAGTGTCGGCCCACACGCCAGAAGCCGTGTTGTCCTGAGTGATCAAAACGGCAACCTTGCGCCATCTTTCACCTTGGCCTTGGTGTGTTTGACGCTCCAGCGCGCCTCCCCTAGTCGCTCCAGCCGGTGACCCGCCGCGCTCCTAGCCTCGTACCGGTCCAAAAGATCAAAGAAGTCTGGCTGCCCAACCATCTCTATCTCACCTGTCGCTCAGCAGTGAGCCATCTCAAGCCATCAGGCGCAACCGGTCTTTCGCGGCGTCCGGGTTCAATCGCACTGATCGAGCGCGGCGCCCCTGCTCAGGATCGGCGCGGCGGAAGGCTTCTTCATTGCCCTGCCATCACGTTTAAAAAAGGCGGGGGCACGCGATGGAGCACTACCGTGCCGGCATCTCGAAGCAACGTCGCCGCTGGTTGGATGGCGAGATCGGCAGGCTTGTCGACACCTTTCAATCCGGCGAATGCGCCAAGTACTTCAGATCATGCGGCCATGAACCGAATGAGCGAAAACCGCTTTGATTTAGAAAGCACCGGACTCGTCTCGGCGCAATCGAATCCTTTTTAGGTTTTACGCCGCCATTGCTGCGACGCGCATTTGGTTACCAAGGTGCTGGTACTTATCCGCCTGCTCAGGATATCCTAGAATCTTGTAGAAGTTCGACAGGTTGTATGCAGCGCGATAGCTACCGCTGCCTTCAACGGAGCAATTCAAATGAGGCTGCTCCCCGATCTCGATACACTTAAGCCACGCGCCTTCCACTACAGGTAGAAGAAGGTCTTGCGCGATCTCTGGATTGAGGGACGCCCACTCAAGGTATAGCTCTGCCACCGCGAAGAAGAAGTCGGGAACGTCTTCCCAGTTGTCCTGCTCGGCATCGGCCAGCGCAAGCGCTTCTTCATGCCGCCCGACGAGCCGAAGCAGAACAAGTGCATAGATTACCACTTCCTGCCGCTCGTAGGATTGTGCCTCAACAAAACGGTACGCGCACATCATACAGTCAGCTGCCTCAGCGAACTCTTCATATGCTAGGTGTTCCCTCCCTAGTTGATACCACATGAAGCCATTCTCGGGATTAGCCTCGAGCTCTGCGCGCAGAATGTACTCGTTTCGCCCCTTCTTGCGGCCAAGCTGCTCTGGTGTGTACCCGTCATGACCGAGGAGTATCGGCAGATGCACGCGGCTCCGTCCGATCTCCGGCTGTTCGTGAACGCGCCCCTCGTAGCGCACACCTCGGGGCAACACGCGGGCGAGATAGTTCCGCCTGTCCGGTTCGTCCGCATTGCGCCCCGCATTCGTTACACGCACGCAGCCGAGAGGGGGTGATGCGACCGAGGGATGCAGAGGTAAGTTCGCTTCGGAGAGGGCTTCGAAGCCCGACACAAGCCATTCATCCGCGTCTAGGACCAGATTCCAGGCGGCGTCTGACTTCTCGAGCGCTGCGTTACGGGCGGCGGCAAAGTCATTCTGCCATTCGTAGTGGTAAACCTCGGCACCGAAGCTCTTTGCGATTTCCACCGTGTTATCGGTGGAGCCGGTGTCGAGGACGATCATCCGATCAACGTACCGTTTCACACTCTCAAGGCAGCGCCCAAGGCACCGCGCTTCGTTCTTGACGATCATAACCAGCGCCAGGCGCGTCATCGACCAACCTCCCGATTTCACGAGCGAGTGCCGAGGCCGACTGCACAGTGCAGCACGCTACGAGGCTCCTCCCCCCGTATCTTATAGACGGCGGCCGGGACTGCTTGTGGCTTTCGAGACCATTTCAGCGATCAGAGAGGACCGTCGCGGCGCAACGTCAGTGCTGCCAATCGTGAAAGGCAGCTTGCAGCGTCGGCGGCGAACGAGATGTCGTCGATGGATTCTGTCTCGGAAACGCTGTTCGATGGCCGCCGACCTCGGTGCTCACGGTAGTCGATGCTTTTACTCGAGAGGCGCTAGCGATCGAGGCCGATCAGGGCATCAGGGGTGAGTATCCGCAACGGCGACGAGATGCAGATTTGTGTATTCTAAAGCGCGGAGAAGATTCTTTCCTCAATACGTTATACCGCACACGCCAACTTTGATCATGTAACGAGGCCTGCCGCGCCAGAACTTGTCCTGAGCCGCCGGCAGAGAGCATGCCGCTGCGCCTCGGTCGCGCGTGCCGAAGCACTCAGCCCTAACCGCGCACTTTTGCCAACAACCGCGCCGACGGTCTGGGGATTGCGATATTACCTCGCGCTGCATAGGATTGCCGGATGGAAAGCTTGTTTGCGCTCTTCTCCGATCCGGCCGCCTGGGCTGCCCTTGCCGCTCTTGTCGTGATGGAGGTGGTGCTCGGAATCGACAACCTCGTCTTCATCTCGATTCTTTCGAACAAGCTGCCAGAGGAACAAAGGGCAAAGGCCCGGCGTGTGGGAATTGGGCTCGCGCTGGTGATGAGGCTCGTGCTGCTTTCGATGATCGCCTGGCTGGTCGGTCTCACGGCAGTGGTCTTCGACCTTGGGCTGACGGGGCCCTTGAACGACTATGGCCAGCCCGCTTTCGAAACCGCTTTCTCTTGGCGGGACCTTATACTCGTCGCCGGCGGTCTATTCCTGATCTGGAAAGCCACGAAGGAGATCCATCACAACGTGGACGCTACCCCAAGCGATGATCTTCTCGACAAAAAGCAAGTGGCAGCAGTTACGTTCGGGTCTGCTATCGTTCAGATCATCCTGCTCGACATGGTCTTCTCGATCGACTCAATCCTGACCGCAGTTGGAATGACCGACAATTTGGCCGTGATGGTCATCGCTGTGCTGGTCGCGGTGGGGGCCATGGTTCTCGCAGCCGACCCTCTCGCAAACTTCATCGCCCGCAACCCCACCGTCGTGATGCTTGCGCTCGGCTTCCTTCTAATGATCGGCGTGGTGCTGATCGCGGACGGCTTCGGCGTCCACGTTCCTAAGGGCTACATCTATGCGGCTATGGGCTTCTCCGTCCTGGTCGAGGCACTGAACATCATGTCCCGTCGCGCGCAGCAGCGAAAAAAAGCAGGTTAGTGCCAGCGCCGAGGCTGAGTTAACGACGAGCCCCTCATCCGGCCAACTACTTCCCGGCGGGACGGCGTCATGAGCACACAATGCTCCTTACGGTTTTCAGACCGCGGAGCAACGTTGTGGTTGGATGAGAGCGGTACGCAGGTGGGAGGGATGCAACGCCCTGGTTGCTGCGCCGGCTAGCCGACGAGCATTTCTGGGGCTGTCATTCCTGGCCGCGATGGGTTCGGTTGCGTGGCCAGCCCACACATCGAAAACGACGCTGACGGGACCGCTCTCGATCCCGGCGGCACGGGATACTCGGAAGGTGGTGATATCTACCTACCAACAGCAGGTTTGATGCGGACCGGGCCTAGAGCTCACGGTGGAGCTCTAGATAGTCGCGCGGGATTCGCAGCGCCTGCGCGGCAACCTGTGTCTCGCGAAGAAACAGGAGCAGTCCCCACATCAAAAGCGTTAGCGCGAGGATGAAAGTGCCCGCAGCCACAATCTGAAGGTCCAGCCGAGCCACTTCCTCCAAGAAAAGCAGCGCTACAGTCGTGCTGACGCAAACGCAGGAGAGCACCAGCAGTCGGATAGCAAGCGTGCTTAGCACCATCCGTCGGTCAACCAAGCGTATCTCGCTGACAACCATGTCGTGTGCCGTGCCCGTCGTACTGGTGTGCAGTTCTTGCAAGATTCGAGAACGATCGACGACACGTCCCAAGCGGGAGGAGAGCAGGTTGAGCATGTTGCCTATTGCCACGAGGACAAACACCGGCGCGAGCGCGAGCTGAATCGTTTGGGCGATCATTTTGGCAACCTCAATCAGGGCCGATCAAAGGACAAGAGTTCGACACATCGGCGGCCTGTAGCGCGATCACTCCCATCGAGACTTCCTGACGCGAGAGGCTTACTGGCGGCATGCTAGGGTTTTCATATGCCCTTCCTGCAACAGGGCGCCGCCGAAAAACGCCCGAGGAGCCAGGAGGCCACGCACCAGCGTGCTGGCACGGCCGACCTTGAGGCGGACAGTGGCCACTTTCAGGATCAGCCAGCCCTCGCGGACAGTTGGCTTGAAAAGGATTTGATCGGTCATGGCGCTCCAACGCACAAGACGCGCTATCGCTTCCAGCCGCCATCTAATGCAGCAGCCGCTGCTTTACTCTGTCCCGGACCCAATGGCTCGGCTCAAGTGGATAAGGGTAAACGATCCTACCCGATGCGAGGACAGTAGCGGCCGTAGCCACACTCTGCGACGCCTAACCTCAGGTCCGCGCCGATCTACTCAATCAGCGCAGCCGAGCAACCGCCGCGGAGTTACCCCAAAGCTTTGATAAGGTGCCCTCGCCCCCAATCGTCAGTTTCTAAGTGCTTGTTTTGGGATTTAGAAACTGGAGCGGGCGAAGGGATTCGAACCCTCGACCCCAACCTTGGCAAGGTTGTGCTCTACCCCTGAGCTACGCCCGCTCTGACGTTTGCGGCTCTCAACCAAATGGCTGGAGAGCCGGGGTGAGGCGCGCGGTTAGCATCGGTTTTAGAGTGCTGCAAGCGCAAAAAGCGACAATCGAAATATCTCTCGGGCAGTTCTCCTGCCGAAGCCATCATTCGCCCTTCACAAAGACCCGTTCGATGGCGATCTAAGGAGCCAGACAAAAACCCCACGGGAGCACTCCATTGGCGAGCATGGGCCTCAATCTTGACGAGCAGAAAGCCGTAGACCGTTTCCGGCAGCAAGTTGCCGAACCATCCATGACTAAGCTGGTCATCCTGGACTTTTGGGCGGAGTGGTGCGGCCCTTGTAAGGCGCTGACGCCCGTGCTCGAAAAAGTCGCAGCGGAATATGCCGATAAGGGCGTGCTCCTGGCGAAGGTCAACGTCGACGAAGAGCAGTTTATCGCCTCTCAGTTCCAGGTCCGCTCTATCCCTACTGTCTACGCGCTCTTCCAGGGCCAGCCGGTGGCGGATCTCACCAGCGCCCGCAGCGAATCACAGCTTCGAGCGGTGCTCGACCAGCTATTGGAAAAATTGCCAGTGCAGGCGGGCGACGCCCCTGCCACCGATCTCGCGCCACTTCTGGCAATGGGCGAGGAAGTGCTGGCCAGCGGCGATGGCGAACGAGCGGCAGGCATTTTCGCGCAGATCATCGACATGGCTCCCGACAACGCTGAGGCACACGGCGGGCTCGTGCGCGGGCTGGTGATGGCAGGCCATCTCGAAGAGGCAGAAGCGGCGCTGGCAGAGATGGATCCGGCGCTGTCAACAGATCCGTGGGTTGAGCGAGCTCGCGCCGCTCTCTCGCTGGCGAAGGACCGGCCCGACGACAGCGAGTTGGCGGCGCTTCGAGCTGCCGCTGCCGAGCGTCCGGCTGACATGGATGCGCAGTTCGCCTTCGCTGCCGCCGCTTTTGCAGCCGGTGAGCGCGATACCGCAGCCGACACTCTGCTGGCGATGATCAGCGCCGACCGCGATTGGAACGAAGGAGCGGCCAAAGCCAAGCTGCTGCAGATGTTCGAAGCGATCGGCCTAGAAGATCCCTGGGTATCGGCCACCCGACGCAAGCTCTCGACGATTCTGTTCGGCTGAGCGAAAGTGACTCGCTTCCCGATCTTTCCGTTGCCAGGCGCCATTCTCTACCCGAGACTGCAGCTACCGCTTCACATCTTTGAGCCGCGTTACCGTGCGATGGTCGGCGATTCTCTGGTGCGGGACCGTCGCATCGGCGTGATTCAGCCACAGCGGCCACAGGATGGTGCCCCTCTTTATACGATTGGCTGCCTCGGGAAGATCGGTGATGTCGAAGCGACCGAAGATGGCCGCTACAACATCATCCTGGATGGCGAAGCGCGTTTTCGGGTTCTGCGCGAGCTGGAGGTAACGACACCGTTTCGACAAGTCGAAGCGGAACTGCTTATCGACAACGAGAGCCAGGCCCTGGCCCCTATCGAGCGCGCCAGTTTTGAACGGGAGGCGCGCCGATTTGCCGATGCGCAAGGCTATAGCGTCGACTGGGAACAGGTCTCACGACTTGACGACTTCTCTTTGATCAACGGCGTGTCGCAGATCGCGCCGTTCGACATAGCAGCCAAGCAGGCATTGCTAGAGGCGAACGACATTTCCGAACGATGCGAACTGCTGGTGCAGCTGATGCAGTTCTTTGGACGAAGGGTCGACGGCGACGACGACGGTGTGACACTGCAGTAGTCTTTGCCACGGGTGCGGAGCAGATCGAAACCCGGAAGATCAGATCGCTTCGCGCACCCCATCGATCACGTATTGCGCCGCAAGCGCAGCGAGCAGCACGCCCAGCAAGCGCGTGATCACCGCCTCGACCTGATCCCCGAGCAGCCGCATCAAAGGCAAGGCGGCCACCAGAGCGCCAAGAGAAAGCAGCAGGACCATCGAGAGCGCTGCGAGGATAACGAGCGTTCCTTCGAAACCCTGAGCGCGCGACATGAGGAGCATGGTCGTGGCGATCGACCCCGGCCCGGCAAGCATCGGCATCGCCATTGGAAAGACTGACACGTCTTCCACCTCTGGCGTGTCATCGTGGCGCGCCATCACTTTTTCGGCCCGTTCGTTGCGCCGCTGGGTTCGCTTCTCGAACACCATTTCAAGCGCGATCAGGAACAGCATGATCCCGCCGGCAAGGCGGAACGAATTGAGCTCGATGTGGAGCGCGGAAAGCAGCCGCTCTCCGAACAAGGCAAAGACGAAAAGGATGCCGCCGGCGATGGCGCAGGCGCGAAACGCCATGGCCCGCGCTTGCGCGTGACTGGCGCCGCGCGTCAGGCCAGCGAAGATTGGCGCGCAACCCGGTGGATCGATCACGAGAAACAAAGTGATGAACGCCGAGACGAACAGCGCCAGCAGATCGGGCTGGCTCATGCGGTAACGCAGGACATGGAGGAGCGGCCTTCTGCATCTACCGGAGGGGCAACGCGCTTCGTCAGCACAGTTTCCATCGTCGTTCCCGCAGCCCGCTCAAGTTGGACTTCGACGGTGCGAGCGCATGAGCGGTCCACCCGAGCGGACCACGTGAGCGTCCCGTCCTCGCTGGCCCCGCCAGGTGTACCGCCGGCAATCTGCCCGGCGTCCTCTTGAGAGCGCGCTGCACCGCATGACGCAACCGACGTGCCGATCATCTCTGGCGTTTTCAGCGGCATAGCGAGCTCATCATCTTGGGTCATCACCCACTTGTATTCGCCGTTTCTCTGGCGCTGCCACACCGTGATGAAGTCGCCAGCGCCGCCCGTTTCGGCCTGCCAGGCGCCGTAGGTTACTGCCAGCGATCCATCGCAGCTCATCCAAACCTGATGCGGCTCTCGGCGAATCCACGTCGGCAGAGCCTTGTGCGCGTTCAGCCAGTCGCGTGCCGTCACCGCCTGAGGCACGAAGATCACCGCGCCTTCGGCGGCAGTTTCTAGCAGAGCGCTCGATGTCCCCTTGCGCCGCGCGAGCTGTGCAAAGGCGACTTCGGCAGCCACGATCCGGCCTGGGCTGGCATAGCGCGCCGCTTGTAAGCGGCCTTCAATATCGCGCGAGGCGTAGTCGATTCCCGCTGGAGCAGTGCCGCAGGCGGTGGCAAGAAACACCAGCCCCGCGGCAAGAAGCTTCAAAGCGCGTCCTTCTCGAGCACGACGCCGGCGTTCCGATAAGCCGCCACCAAAGTATTGCGCAGAAGAACAGCAATCGTCATCGGCCCCACCCCTCCCGGCACCGGCGTGATGGCGCCTGCCACTGCAAGCGCGCTGGCGAAGTCAACGTCCCCGACAAGGCGGGTCTTGCCTTCCTCTGCAGCAGGTACGCGGTTGATGCCGACGTCGATGACAGTGGCGCCCGGCTTCAGCCATTCACCCTTCACCATCTCCGGACGACCCACGGCGGCCACCACGATGTCGGCTCGGCGCACCACGGCCGGCAAGTCGCGTGTGCGGCTGTGAGCGACCGTTACGGTGCAACTCTCCGCCAGCAGCAGCTGGGCCATCGGTTTCCCTACGATGTTGGACCGGCCGATTACGACCGCGTCCAGACCGTCAAGAGAGCCCAGACGATGCTTGAGCATCATCAGGCAACCAAGTGGTGTGCAGGGAACGAACCCCGGCTGCCCAACCGCAAGGCGGCCCGCATTGGTCACGTGAAAGCCGTCGACGTCCTTGTCCGGGCTGATCGCCGCGATGACTTTCTGCTCGTCGACGTGATCCGGCAGCGGCAACTGGACAAGGATGCCGTCCACCGCCTGATCGGCATTGAGCTTTGCCACGAGCGCCAGCAGCTCCGCCTCCGAAGTGCTTGCCGGCAGCTTGTGCTCAAAGCTGGACATGCCGCAAGCGACAGTCTGCTTGCCCTTGGAGCGAACATAGACCTGGCTGGCCGGGTCTTCACCAACCAGAACGACGGCAAGACCCGCCTTTCGTCCAACTGCAGCCTTGAACCGCGAGGCCGCCGTCGCGACCCGGGCACGAAGCCCTTCGGCGAAGGACTTGCCGTCGATAAGCTTGCTTGCGTTCGCTTCAGTCACTGCAGTTACGCTCACAATGAACCGGACATCGACGCCATGGCGAGGTTTTTGAGGATGATCCGCACAATCTCCAGGCCGACGATCAGCACCAGTGGTGAGAAGTCGATGGCGCCCGTGTTCGGCAGAATTTTCCGAATCGGGCGCAGGAGCGGCTCGAGCAGTGCGTTGACCGCTTTGTAGATCGCGGCAACGAAGTCGTTGTGCGCGTTGACCACGTTGAACGAGATCAGCAAGCTCAGGACGAACTGGACTATCACCAGGATCACGATGACCGAGATGATGTACCCGACGATCTCGAACAGAGTGAGAAAAAGCAAGGATCGACCTTTCGCTGGAACAGGAAGGCCGCTGATAGCCGAGCGCAGCGCTCATGGGCAAGCGCGGCGGTTAGACGCCCGCTACTGCGTCATGATCGAATTTCGCTCGATGCGCCAGACCAGTTGCTCCGGGCTGGCGCCGGGCACATCGTTGGCGCGGCGCAGAACGATGGTTCCGCGGCGAGAGGGGCGTCCATCGGCGAAGTCGACGACCACCGGAGCCTGAAAGAACAGTGTGCCGGCAGCGCTGGAAGCGTCGCCTTTGCCGACGGCGACTTTAGGACCGGCATCTCCACCGAACTCGTCCCTCAACTTCTCCGGCGTCATGAGCGAATCGAGAGTCCACGCCTTTGCCGCCGCCTGCCAATCGCCCAAACGAATGGCATCGGCATAGAAGCGCAAGAGACGCTTGGGCTCTTCGCGCTCCTGCAGGGCGCCCATATCAAGCCCGGCGGCGATGCCGCTTGCTTCGCCCGTCGATTCGCCAGTGGGCGTCACCTCCGGAAGCGGTTCCGATTCGGTCGCAACCGGTTCTGGCGGTGGCACAGCCTCGTCCTCCTGCTTGCAGCCGGAGAGGACGAGGGTCCCTGCGGTGGCCAGAGCAATCAGCAGTTTGACGATTCGGCTTTGCATCACTTGCGGTGCGCCCTTCAGTTCGGATTCTCCCGGAAGAGTTGCTCAGGCCGCGCGAATGAGCGTGCCGGCACCTTCCTGTGTGAATATTTCCAGCAACATGGCGTGTGAGACTCGTCCGTCAAGCACAACAGCAGCTTCGCACCCTGCGGCGACCGCATGAAGGCACGTTTCGAGCTTGGGAATCATCCCTCCCGAGATGGTGCCATCCTTCTGCAGCCGCGCGACATCTGCGGGCCGCAAGTCGGTGAGCAGTTCGCCCTGCTTGTCGAGCACGCCCGCCACGTCGGTGAGCAAGAAGAGGCGGGCGGCACCTAGGGCCGCCGCGATCGAGCCGGCCATCGTGTCCGCATTGATGTTGTACGTCTGTCCGTCGGCGCCCGGCGCGATGGGGGCAATCACCGGGATCATTCCCGCCGCCGAAACGGTCTCGATGACGCTGATGTCAATTTTGTCGGGCTCGCCAACGAAGCCCAGGTCCACCGCTTTCTCGATGTTGCTGTCCGGGTCCTTCATGGTGCGCGAGACCTTGCGCGCGCGAACCATGCCACCATCCTTGCCCGACAAACCCATGGCGCGGCCGCCGGATTGTGCGATCCAGCCGACGATCTCCTTGTTGATCGCACCCGACAGGACCATTTCCGCGACTTGCGCGGTTTGCGCATCGGTGACGCGCAAGCCATCAATGAAGCGCGATTCGACGCCCATAGTCTTCAGCATCGCGCCGATCTGCGGACCACCGCCGTGAACCACGACCGGGTTGATGCCCACCGCCTTGAGCAGCACGACATCTTCGGCAAAGTCGCGCGCCAGCTCTGGATCGCCCATGGCGTGGCCGCCGTATTTCACCACGAAAGTACGGCCAGCGTACCGCTGCATGTACGGCAGCGCATCGACGAGAGTGGCGGCCTTGGCGAGGAGTGCGGGATCGAGAGGCGTAGGCATGCCTTGCGCTTTAGCCTGCCTCGGCGTGAAATGAAGCGCTTTTCGCCGCGGGCGGCCTGTTCAGCTGTCCAATCGCCGGCCCATGCGAACGAACAGCCAGATGAATGGCGGTACCATGATGGTCGAGAGTATCAGCTTGGAGATGATCTGCCCCTGCATGATCGCACCGATCGGCACCAGGTCCCCACTCACCTGATCGACGACGCCGTAGAAAGAAATCGTGATGAACAAGATCGTGTCGACGACCTGCGAGAGCAGGCTGGCGATCCAGGCGCGCACCATCAGAAGTTTCCCGCGGCCTCCGGCCAGTCGGGCAAACAGGTACACATTGAGCGTTTGCGACACGCCATAGGAAATAAGGCCGGCGAACTGCATGCGCGCGCCCTGCCCCAGAAGACGCGCGAAGGCGTCTTGATCGCTCCAGAAAGGAGCGGGCGGAACCACGCGGATGACGAGCGTCAGCAGCACCATGGACACGATGAGTGGAATGAAGCCGAAGCGCACCAGCCGGTTCGCCGTCGCCTGCCCATAAAGCTCCGCCACCGCGCTCGACATCACGACAAGCAGCAGGAAAGCGAATATGCCTGACTCCACCGCCAACTCGCCTAGCAGCGGCCAGGTGCCCAACGATGCCAGCTTGGTGCCGAGTACGCCGGCAAGCACGGCGAGCCCCCCGTAAAGCAGCGAATAGACGAACAGAGCGCGAGGGATCGCAGCGGATCGCACGTGGCCAGGAGCTTGCATCACGGTGCTCTAACCGGCGTTGCACAAATGCACTAGCCGCGGCGCGTGGCTCCATCTAGTTTCTGCCCGACTTTTCAGTGCCCTTACCCTTCAAGGAAATCGCGGCAGATGCACGTTGCCTACAGCCTTCTTGGCATCGTACTCATTTTGCTCGCCGCGCTGCTCCTCTCCACCGACCGCCGCTCGATCCGGCCGCGTGTGGTGGGTGCGGCCTTTGCGCTGCAGGTGGGCTTTGCCGCGCTGGTGCTCTACGTGCCGGTGGGACGCACAGTTCTGGCCGGCGCGGCAACGGCAGTGGAAAGCCTGCTCGGTTATGCCCATGCCGGCGTCGACTTCCTGTTCGGCCCTCTCGCCTCGCCCGAGATCGGCGGCACGAGTTTCGCTATCGCGGCGCTGCCGGTGATCATCTTCTTCGCCTCGTTGATTTCAATCCTCTACTACTTGCGCATCATGCCGCTGGTCATCCGCTGGATCGGCGGAGCGCTGGAGAAGATCACGGGCATCACCAAAGTCGAAAGCCTCTCGGCAGCTTCGAACATCTTTGTCGGACAAAGCGAATCGCCACTGGTGGTGCGCCCTTATCTCGCCGCACTTACGCCCTCGCAGCTCTTCTGCCTGATGACCGTGGGCCTGGCTGGCGTCGCGGGCACGATCCTGGCGGCTTACGCGAGCATGGGCATTCGCATTGATTACCTCGTAGCTGCCGCCTTCATGTCTGCGCCGGGCGGCATCTTCATGGCGAAGATGATCATGCCCGATCCACACTCGGTTACCACAGAAGAAGCAGACGCCCGGCTCGATCACGCCGCTCCGCCGCCAGCCGCGATGGCAGCCGCCGCGCTCAACCGCGAGCACGTGGTGGACCAGCCCGGCGTTCCCCACGAAGGCGTGCCGGTGGACGTGCCGCACGACGAGGAAGAACCCGCCAACATCATCATGGCCGCTGCGCAGGGTGCACAGACCGGAGTGAAGCTGGCCGTTGCCGTCGGGGCGATGGTGCTTGCTTTCGTGGCGCTGATCGCGCTCGCCAACGGGCTGGTCGGTTGGGTGGCGAGCCTCTTCGGCTTTGCCGGAGTGACCTTCCAACTTCTGCTGGGCTACGTCTTTGCCCCAGTCTTCTACCTTCTGGCGACGCCTGACTGGACCGAGGCACTGCACGCCGGCGGCCTCTTCGGCACGAAGATCGTGCTCAACGAGTTCGTCGCATTCATTGCCCTCGGGCAGGAAGCGGGTCTTTCACCCCGCACTGTTGCGGTGGTGACGTTCGCGCTGTGCGGGTTTGCGAATTTCTCGTCGATCGCGATCCAGATGGCGGTGACCGGGGGCCTCGCACCCAACCAGCGCCCGGTGATTGCGCGACTCGGCATGCGGGCACTGGCGGCGGGCAGCTTGTCCAACCTCATGAGCGCGGCGCTGGCGGGGCTGTTCCTGGGACTGGGCTGAGCCGGCCCGCCGCTCAGACGTCTTGGTGGCGCTCGATGAACGTGAAGAACGCGCGCATCCATCCCGTCAAGAAGTCGCGCGAGCTTTCGGCAATGGTGTGATCTTCGCTCACCAGTCCATCCTTCCACTGGATGTACGCCTCAGGCTGATCCATCAGCGGCACGTCAAGATAGGCCAGCACCATGCGCAAGTGGGACTGCGCCAGCGCGGTGCCGATCTGGCCGATAGAAGTGCCGATGACCGCGGACGGCTTTCCGGCCCAGACGCTCTGCCCCCAGGGCCGCGACCCGTGGTCAAGGGCGTTCTTGAGAACTCCAGGGATGGAGCGGTTGTACTCGGGCGTGACGAACAGAAGCGAATCCGAGCCTTTCACGAGCTCGCGCAGAGCCACCACTGATGGCGGCGGATCATTGTCCTGCTCCTCGCTGTAGAGTGGCAGCGATCCGATGTCCGCGAAGGCGAACTCATGCTCCCTGCTCTCGGGCAAGTGCATCAGTCCCTCCGCGAGGCGCCGGTTATAGGATCCTTCGCGCAGGGACCCGACGAGGACACAGGTCTTGATCGGCATGGTCTCTCCAGAGGCTAGCGTGTCCTGAGCCAACCCTTGCGGAGCCGTGGCGTTCCCGCGGGATCATTGAATTGCGATCACGCCATCAACGGCACGCCACTCGCTAGGACCAATCAGATGCTGATGCGCCATACGAACGGAGTGCAGTGGCCCCTCGATCTCGCGGCTCCAGTAATCGAGGAAGCTCTTAAGCGCCGGGAAGCGGGGCGCAAGATCGTACTGCTGGAATGCGAAGAGTTGCAGGAGCTTGGGGTAGTCCGGAAGATAGTAATGGATCTCGATCGTCGAGAGGCCATAGCCTTCGAGCTGCATGAGGAAGTCGCTACGCGCCATATCCCTCCTTCGCACTGCGCCTTATTGCAGTGCAGCAAGAAAATCATGACACAACTGTCATAGTAGTCAAGTCACGCGCGGGAGAGCGAAAAGTTCCAACTTATCAGCGCTCGGTCTCGGCAGGGCGGCGCGGGCGGGGCGGACGATGATAGCTTACGTCCATGCGATCGCGTGTGGCCTGGCAGGGCGCCTCGGCCGAGTAGGCGGTGGAAGGCGACGGCGCCAGAGCGGCGCGCGAAACATCGTAAGTGCCCTCCACCAAGGTCACGCGATCGGCAATGCGCCACTCGCCGTTCCGCTTCTGCAAGTGGTCGACATAGCGCCCCGTGGACATGAAGTGAGGCCCTTCGGCAGTGACGCCGGAGAAGTGATAATACGTCTCGCAGTAGGCGTCATCGCCCTGCAAATCGCAGACATGGTTGAGGATTGCGTGCTGGGTCGCCTCGAACATCGATGTGGTGCCGTCTGCCCAAGCGATGAAGTCATCCGGTCCGCCAACGAAGTGGCCATGATCCTCGATCGCGTCATCCCAGTAGCAAGAGCGAGTGAGTTCGCTGTCGAGCCGGTCAAGCCCGCGAGCATATCGGAGCAGGATCCCGTGGATCTCATGCCGGTCAACGAGTTCCGCAAGCTTGGTGTCGATCATGGCTGCCTCTCCTTTAATTGTCTGGCCACCATCTTCAAAAGTCGGCGGCGGCGAAAGCAGGAAAGGACGACTCTGGGGCCCGCAGTTTAGGCGCGTACTTGCTGCGGCGCGGCCTCGCACGCCTCGCTGGTCTGGTCACCGCTATGGCCCAGCATCGCGATGGCCAAGAAACCGGCAACAACGAGCGCGACGAAGCCAACCGTCACGAGAGCGAGGTACTTGTCGATGAACGCCTTGATCGGCGCCCCGAAGAGGCGGAACAGCACGCCCACCACCATGAAGCTGATAGACCGGGAGATCAGGCTGGCGCCGATGAACACCGGCAGGCTCATGCCGATAAAGCCGGCGGTGATCGTCAGCAGCTTGAAGGGAATCGGCGTCGCGCCTTTCACGATGATGATCTCGGCACCGTACTCGCGCAAGTAGCAGGCCGCCTTGGGGAAGCTCTCCGCCAAGCCCAAGGCGCGCAGCATCGCTTCACCGAAAGCCTCATAGGCCAGCGCGCCGATGCTATAGCCCAGCAAGCCGCCCAACACGGACGCGATCGTCGCCACCGCGGCGAAGCGAATCGCCTTCTTTGGCTCGGCAAGGCACATCAAACCAAGCAGCGGATGCGGTGGGACCGGAAAGAAGCTCGCTTCCATGAAAGCGAAGGCGGCAAGCCACCAGGTCGCGTGCGGATGCGCCGCTTTTGCCATGGTCCATTCGTAGAGGCGGCGCAGCATCGTATTCCCCGCATAATCCCGTCGAATGCTGCGTAGCAGCATTGGTGGTTTCGACAAGCGCATAACCATATTGGCACATTTGGCTTGACATCAGCGCATTGATTGGGTACATAAAGGGAACATCGCGAGGCCGAAACCAAGGTGGCAGGAACTCGCAGCCAATCCAGGAACCATCGTCATGCAGGACACGAAAGTGCCGGCCGAAAGCCGTGCCCGCCGCTCGCGCGCGGTTGAAGAAAAGCGCTGGCGCAAGCTGTTCCTGGCTCACCTCGCGGCGACCTCGAACGTGACGGCTTCGGCGAAGGCCGCAGGCGTATCGACAAGCCGCGCTTATGACGCTCGCCGCTCCGACCCGGGCTTCTATCGCCAGTGGCAGGAAGCGCTATGCGAAGGATACGAGCACCTGGAGATGGCGCTGCTTCAGCGGCTGCGCGAAGGGGAGATCAAGCCGGCCAGCGGCGCCAAGCGCGGAACGCGGGTGTTCGACAACGCAACGACGCTGCGTTTGCTGACGGTTCACCGCGACTCCGCCTCGCGCCAGCAGGCCATCCGGGACAACCGCGACTCCGGGGTGATCCTGGAGCGTATCAACGCTCGCATCGATCGCCTGCGCGTGCCGGTCGTGCTGGAAGCCGCTGTGGAAGCCGGTGGCGAAGCCACGATGCTGACGCAGGACGATGCGAATGGCTGATCCACGCCGCCTAGCCCGACTTCTGCGCGCTGACCCGGCCGATCGCCGCAAGATGCTGGCCCGCATGCCCGAGGCTGATCAGGAGGAATTCCTTACCCACTGGGAGCTATGGGCTCGCGAGCAGCAGTCGCCACCTTTGGGAGATTGGCGCACGTGGCTGATCATGGCCGGTCGCGGCTTTGGCAAGACTCGCGCCGGAGCGGAATGGGTTCGCGCCGTTGCCGAAGCAGAGCCCGACGCACGGATTGCTCTGGTCGCTGCCTCGCTGGGCGAAGGCCGTGCAGTGATGGTGGAAGGCGAAAGCGGATTGCTCTCGGTCTGCCCCCCCCGGCGGCGGCCGCAGTTCGAGCCCTCTCTGCGTCGGCTGACCTGGCCGAACGGAGCACTGGCGACGCTCTATTCGGCGGGAGAACCGGAATCCCTTCGCGGGCCCCAGCATAGCCATTCCTGGTGTGACGAGATCGCCAAGTGGGACAATGCCAGCGGCCGCGCGATGAGTGCCTGGGACAACCTGCTGCTCGGCATGCGGCTGGGCGAGCATCCGCGCATCGTCGCCACCACCACGCCGCGCGCCGTACCGCTGATGCGGCGGTTGCTGGAGGAGACGGGCGACGGGCTCGCCCTGACGCGCGGGCGGACAGAGGAGAATGCCGGGAATCTGCCGACGCGGTATCTCCGCGACATCAGGCGCAGCTTCGGACGCTCGGCGCTCGGCCGTCAGGAACTCGACGGTGAACTGATCGCCGACTTGCCCGGAGCGCTCTGGACGCGCGCGATGATCGAGGAATGCCGGGAGACGGCGCCTCCGGCGATGATGCGCGTTGTGATCGGCGTCGATCCTCCTGCGAGCAGCGGGGGCGATGCATGCGGCATCGTTGTCGTCGGGCTGGGAGCGGATGGCATCGCCCGCGTGCTGGCCGACGCATCTCTCCTGAAGCCCAGCCCCGAGCGCTGGGCGCGCAAGGTCGCCCGCACGCACGAAAGCTGGAATGCGGACCGCGTGATCGCGGAAGCCAATCAGGGCGGCGAGATGGTCGGCACCGTGCTGCGCGCCGCCGACATCACGCTGCCGTTCAAGCTGGTGCACGCCAGCCGCGGCAAAACCGCACGGGCTGAGCCGGTTGCGGCGCTCTATGAAGCGGGGCGGGTGCGGCACGTCGGCATCTTCGCGGCTCTGGAAGATGAGCTGTGCGGACTGATCGCCGGGGGCGGCTACGAAGGCCCCGGCCGCTCACCGGATCGTGCGGATGCTCTCGTCTGGGCGCTGTCCGAATTGATGCTGGGACAAGCGCGCATGCCTCGCGTGCGGTCTCTCGAACACCCTGCTCCCGAGATCCGCTCCGCCTCGGCGGCCTGACACTTCTCACACTGGAGACAACATGTCCCTCATTGAAATGCTGGTGACCGCTTTCAAGGGCAGCGAGCGACGCGTGCCTCTGGGACGTGGCCCCTCCTCCCCCTGGTTCTTCGCAGCGGATCGCACAGCGCGCTCGCCCTTCGAATACAACGCCGCCGTGCGCCGTGCCTATCTGGACAACCCGGTGGCGCAGCGTGCCGTCCGCCTCGTTGCAGAAAGCATCGCCGGAGCCCCGCTGCTGCCGACCGAGCCTAAGCTGGTGAAGCTGGTGCAGGCGACCAGCGCCGGGCAGTCGCTGCTGGAAACGCTGACCTCGCACTTGCTGCTGCACGGTAACGCCTTCGTGCAAGTGCTGAAGGACGCGCGGGGCACTCCGGTGGAGTTGTTCGCGCTCAGGCCCGAGCGGATGAGCGTGGTCGCTGGAGCGGACGGCTGGCCGAGCGCGTGGACGTACACTGTGGGCGGCCGCCCGCTGACGATTCCGCTGGAGGACGAGGATGCCTCGCCCAACCTGATCCACATCCGCCATTTTCACCCCGCATGCGATCACTTCGGCGCCGGCTGCCTCGCCGCGGCTGAACAAGCGGTGGGCATTCACAATGCCGCCGCCGATTGGAACCGCCAGATCCTGGAGAACTCGGCCCGGCCCTCGGGCGCGCTCGTCTACGAGAGCGGCGACGGCGCCACGCTGACAAGCGAGCAGTTCGACCGACTGCGCGAGGAATTGGCGAGCAACTTCGCGGGCGCCGTGAATGCCGGGCGGCCGCTGCTGCTGGAAGGCGGGCTGAAATGGCAGGCGATGGCGATGACCCCAGCCGACATGGACTTCGCCACGCTGAAAGCCGCCGCCGCCCGGGACATCGCTCTGGCATTCGGCGTGCCGCCAATGCTGCTGGGGCTTCCCGGTGACTCCACATACGCCAATTACCGCGAGGCCAATCGTGCGCTCTGGCGGCTGAGCTTGCTGCCCCTGGCCGCGAAGCTGCTCGGCGCGCTCGCGGAAGGGCTCGCCACCTGGTTCCCCGAGGCCCGCCTCGCCATCGACTACGACCGGGTGCCTGCTCTCGCGGAGGATCGTGAGCGGCTCTGGGCACAAGTGAGCGCGGCGGACTTCCTCGATGCGCAGGAGAAGCGCGCGCTGCTGGGCCTGCCGTCAAAGGTTGAGGAGAACAAATCATGAATCCCAATGAGATGCTCGCTGGACTGGTTGCACAAGCCCGGCAGGAAGGCGGCGACCTCGTGACGCTGCGCGCCATCGTGGAAGAAGCCAGCGAACTGGGTGCGCAGCGAACCCTTGCCAGCATCGGCCTCGACGATGAGCGGGCGCCGAGTGACTTGTCCGAACTTCGCCAGCTGCTGCGCGCGTGGCGCGATGCCAAGGCCAGCGCGCAGACCGCTGCGATCGGCTGGATCGTACGCGGCTTGCTGGCGCTCCTGCTGTTGGGAATGGCCGTGCGGCTCGGCGCGACGGAGTTGCTGCGGTGATGCGGCTGGCCGGATACGCCGCTCTGTTTGGCCGGCGCGACGCGGCGCGCGATGCGATCCTGCCAGGCGCCTTTGCTCGCACCCTCGCCAGCCGCCGCGATCCGCTGCCACTTTACTGGCAGCACCGCCCCGACCAGCGGATCGGCTGGGTGGATCAGGCGGCGGAAGACTCCAGGGGCCTGCGCGTGATCGCCGGGATCGACAATCCCGAAGGCGGCGCGGGGCTCGCACTCAGGCGTCGCGCAGTGACCGGCCTCAGCTTCGGCTACCGCACGCGCCAAGCGCAGCACACGCCATCGGGCCGCGACCTCATCGAGATCGAACTCTTCGAGGTGAGCCTCGTTACGCACCCGCTCCAGCACGGGGCGCGAGTGCATCTGGTCACCTGAAGCGGAGGCTCGCCCGTCCCGACCGCCTTCCCACACTCCTTCTCCGGCCTGCCATCCGGCGGCCTCCTCTGAAAGGTACAAGTTCATGGAAGACATGCCCGTTTCCGGCGTGCTCGACGCCTCTTTCGACATTGTCGCGCGACAGGAGGCTACGGAAGCCGCGGTGGAAACCCTGCGCGGCGACGTGGAGGACGTGAAAGTCCGTCTGGATCGCGTCGGCCGCGCCGCCACGCGCCCGATGATCGGCGGGGCCGTCGCCAGTCCCGAAGTGAAGAGCTTCGTCGATGGCTACTTGCGTCAGGGTCGCGAAGCCGAGGTTAAGTCGCTCTCCGGCGCGGCGGCAGCGGACGGCGGCTATGCCGTGCCGCGTGAGATCGACGCGCTGATCGCCTCGCGCCTCAAGGACATCAGCCCGATCCGTGCCATCGCGCAAGTGGTGCAGACCGGCAGCGCCGGCTATCGCAAGCTCGTCACCACCGGCGGCACGGCGTCCGGCTGGGTGAGCGAGACGGCAGCGCGCCCCGAAACGGCGACGCCGAGCTTCGCCGAGATCGCACCGCCTTCGGGCGAGCTCTACGCCAACCCCGCTGCTAGCCAGGCGATGCTCGACGATGCAGCCTTCGACCTCGAGAGCTGGCTGGCCGATGAGATCGCGATGGAGTTCGCCCGCGCGGAAGGCGCCGCCTTCGTCAGCGGCAACGGCAGCAACCGCCCGCGCGGCTTCCTTGCGGCTCCGAACCACGCAGCGGACGACGCTGTGCGCGCTTTCGGGACCTTGCAGTTCCTCGCCTCAGGCGCGGCGGCGGGGCTTGGGGCTGAGCCCGAGAACAAGCTGATCGACCTCGTCCATACTCTCAACTCGGGGCACCGGCAGGGCGCGAGCTGGGTGATGAATGCGGCGACGCTGGCCGAAGTGCGCAAGCTCAAGACTTCGGATGGCGCCTTTGTGTGGCAACCCGGCCTTGCCGCAGGGCAGCCGAACCGCTTGCTGGGCTATCCGGTGGTCGAGGCAGAGGACATGCCGGACATCGCAGCGGGCACAACGCCCATCGCCTTCGGCAACTTCCGCGCCGGTTATCTTATTGCGGAGCGCAGCGCGACCACGATCCTGCGCGACCCCTTCACCAACAAGCCGTTCGTCCACTTCTACGCCACCAAGCGGATTGGCGGGCAAGTGCTTGATTCCGACGCGATCAAGCTGCTCAAGATCTCCGCCTGATCCCCGGCAGCTTCGCCTCCCGCCGCGCTTCTTCCCTCAGGCGCGACGGGAGGCACCCTCTTCCCCTTATCGGAGATGCTCATGAACCGGGTGATCCTCACCCCCGCCACGCTGCCCTCCTCGGCGCTGGCCGAGCTCAAGCAGTGGCTCGGCATCACCTTCGCGGCGGATGATGCGCCTTTGCAGCGGCTGCTCTCGGCTGCGCTGGAGGCTTGCGAAGGCTTCACCGGCACCATGCCGCTGGAGCAGATCTGCGAACAGGTGCTCGACTCGCGCGGCTGCTGGCAGGCCCTCGCCACGCGCCCGGTGCAGGCGATGCTGGCGGTCGAGCGCGTCGCCGAAGACGGCACCCGCGTCACCCTTGCGCCGGACGACTATGACGTCGAGCTGCACGCCGGCGGCACCGGATACGTGCGCGTGCTCTCACCCAAGTGTCCTGGGAGGATCGCCGTTCGCTTCACCGCCGGACTGGCCACAGAGTGGGACCTCCTGCCGGAATCCCTGCGCCATGGCATCGTGCGCCTTGCCGCTCATCAGCATCGCGAGCGGGAAAGTGCCGGCGCTTCATCGCTCCCGCCGGCCTCGGTCGCAGCGTTGTGGCGCCCGTGGCGGCGCGTGCGGCTAGCATGATCGGCGCTCATTCCCCCGGCTTCGCTGCCCTCGCCGAGCGCCTTCGGACGAAAGCTACCGCCCTTGCTCAGGCTCGCATCACGGCGGCCCGGACGCAAACGCCGCAGCGGTGGCGGCGAGCCCAGCTGCTCTGGCCGCTCTTCACGAAAGGATGACCGCCATGGAGATCCGCTTGCGCGCTGCGCTCCTCGACTGGCTGCGGGCCGACCAGCTGCTGTCTGCCCAGCTCAATGCCATCGTCGAGGAAGCGCCCGCGCGCACCAGCCTGCCCTGGCTCGCCATCGCCGCGAGCGCGAGCACGGACTGGAGCACCAAGAGCGGAGCGGGACGCGAAATACGCATCGCACTCGAACTGCACTGCCGTGGCGATGCGCCCGCCGCCGCTGCGGATCTTGTGACCGCCATTGAGGCGAGGATTGCGGCGCTGCCGGCGGCGCAGACCGGCTTCTCCATCGTGTCCAGCCGATTTCTGCGCGCCCGTGCGGAGCAGCGCGGCGAGAGCCGGCGCGCCGTGCTGATCGAATACGCCTTCCGCGTGCTCGCCCACTGAACTTCATCAGGAGACCATCGATGACCGCCCAGAAAGGCAGTGCCTTCCTTCTCAAGATCGCCGACGGTGCGACACCCGCCAGCTACCAGACCGTCGCCGGGCTGCGCACCACGCAGATGAGCGTAACCGGCGAAACCGTCGTTATCACCAACAAGGCCAGCGGTGGCTGGCGCGAACTGCTTTCGGCCGCCGGGGTGCGGGCGGTATCGGTGAGCGCCGCCGGCATCTTCCTCGGCAGCGAGGCCGAAGCGCAGGTGCGTGCCAACGCCTTGGCCGGTACGCTCGACGACTACGAACTCTCTTTCGAAGACGGGGAGAAGCTTCGCGGTCGTTTCCTCGTGCAGCGCCTGGACTATGCCGGCGATTTCAACGGGGAGCGCAACTACACGCTCCAGCTCGAAAGCTCCGGCGCAGTGGTGCCGGCATGAGCGCGGCAAATCCCTATCGCGGTGAGGCCGCGCTGATGATCGCCGATCAAGAGCTCGTGCTGCGCCCCAGCTTCAACGCGCTCGTCGCCGCCGAGGAGGAGCTGGGTCCGCTATTTGCGCTGGTCGAGCGTGCCGCGCGCGGCGATCTGCGTCTTGTCGAACTAGCGGCGCTGTTCTGGCACTGCGCCGTCGCGCGCGACGACCTCACGCGCGAGAAGCTGGGAGAAGCCGTGCTTGCCGCTGGGCTGGCGGCCTGCGCTGCTCCGCTGCGGCTGCTCCTCCGACAGATCCTGCGCGGCATCGGATGAGCGAGAGCTTTGGCCACCTCGCGGCTGTGCTGAGCGGTCTGGCTGCGCGCAACCTGGGCTGGCGGCCCGACGAGTTCTGGCGCGCCACGCCAGCGGAGTTGGCGGCGGCACTGACTGCGCCAAATGCCCAGAGTGCACCGATCGGCCGCGAGACGCTGCAACACCTGATGGAGCAGGACCATGGATGATGGGATCGACAGCCTTCTGATCGAAGTGCGCGCGGGTACTGAAGGCTTCGCGCGCGACATTGCCCGCATGCGCAGCAGTGTGGACGGCGAACTCGTCGGCGCGTTCACCAAGGCGGGGGATGCGCTCGAGCGAGGCCTCACCAGCGCCATTCGCAAAGGCAGCCTTGGCTTCGACGACCTCAAGCGCGTGGCACTCGACGCCATGGACACCATTGCGGCGCAGTCGCTTCACGGATTGCTGGGGGGAGCGGGCAACGCAAGTGCAGGCTTTGATCTGTCGGGCCTTGCCGGCGCACTGCTCGGACTGCCCGGCCGGGCGACGGGCGGCAACGTAGCGCCGGGCCGCGGCTATCTCGTCGGTGAACGCGGACCTGAGGTCTTCATGCCAACCAGCGCCGGGCGCATCGAACCATCCGCCCATGCAGCGCCCCGCGACGTACGCATTTCCATCAATCTTGCCGGACAAGCGGGAGCCAGCGCCCCGCGCTCGCTCCAGCGATCTTCCCGGCAAGTCGCAAGCGCGGTGCGCCGTGCGCTTACCGGCAACTGAAGGACGATCCTCATGGCATTCTGGCTGGCCGATACGCGCGAGGGGCAGGATAGCGACTGGATTCAGCGCTTCGACCCCAGGTTCTGGACCGTCAACTTCCCACGTCCAATGATGGCGAGCGTCGTCTCGACCGCGCCCGATGCCCTTCGCGTCGACACCGCATTTCTGCGGAAGGCGGACCTCGCAGGGCTGATCTGGGAAAGTGAGGATACGTTCGACCACCCCCTTCTCGCTTACGAAACGATCCGGGACTACGCGGGTGCGACGCTCTCCTTCCGTTGGCGCTCATCGGGCGTGATCGCGCTTGATGAAGTGAACGGCCCCACGCTGACGATCGAGGGGCGTGACGCGCAAGGAGCCTCTCGCACCTGGTACGTGCGACTCTGGAACTATGCGGAAGGGACCCCGGAAGACGCACAGATCGTGCTGCCGTTCTCTGGCCTGTCCGGAGGCTTCGCGCTGCCGGGGGATGCCGACCCATCATGGCCCGGCGACATCGACCGCCTCTTCATCTCCATAGCACCGCCGGGCTACGACGCCGACAGCTCCGAAGCGCTGCCGGCAGAGGCGGAAGGCTGGGTAGAACTTACCGCTATCCGCTGCGAGGGCGCACACGCGATGCTGGAAAGCGGCGACGTGATGATTGCCCCCACGGGACTGGCGATTGCGACCGGGTTCGACGACGAGGGTGTGCAAGCGCCAGCCCGACTGCTGCGCAATATTCGGCAACTTGGCTATCGCGGTTCGGTGGTCCACTATGTGGGCATGAGCCACTATTTCCGGCTCGCCGACGCGGATGGCGCTTTCCTGGCAGGAGGTGCAAGCGATCCGCTCAACACCCCGACGCGGGCCTGGCATTCCGCCTTCTTTGCGGAGTGCGCGCGGCTTGGCTTCAGCCCGATCACTTCAGTCTCGTACGAGCTTCTGGCCCAGCATTGCCCTGCAGACTGGATGCAGCGCGACTTGGCAGGTGCTCCGGCGCTCACCGGATGGGACCCGCCCTCCTCTCTGCTCTCACCCGCAAACGGACAAGCAATGGCATGGCTCCAGTCCGTTGCAGCCGCATTCGTTGACCTGATGCGCCAGGCGAGCGTGCCACTTCGCTTCCAGGTGGGTGAGCCTTGGTGGTGGACTTACAGCGACGGTCGTATCTGCCTCTACGACGATGCGGCCAAGGCATTGCTGGGCGGCGATCCTCCTGAGATCGCCGATTTGCGCGAACCGCTTGAACTGAAACAAGTGGCACTGCTCGACGCGGCAGGAGCTTTGCTCGCGCAATCCTCCGCAGCCCTCGTCGCCGCAGCCCGCGCGGCGGCCGCACCCGATCCACTGGAGGCGCTTCTGCTGGTATTCACGCCCACGATCCTCGATCCGGCCACTCCGGAGGCATATCGGGCGAACCTGCCGACCGGCTGGGCCGCGCCCGCCTTCGATCGCCTGCAAGTGGAGGACTACGACTGGCTCACCGCCGGTGCCGACGCACCTCGTCGCGCCGCCTACCTGCTGGTGAACGATCGCCTCGGCTATCCGCCGCACGAACAGGACTACTTCACCGGCTTCGTCCTCAACGCACGGGGACGCGACCAATGGCGCGCCATCGACGATGGCATTGATGAAGCGCGTACTCGCAACCCGTACGAGATCTTCGCCTGGGCGCTGCCGCAAGTGGCGCGCGACGGATACGTGCGCCTCCCCGATGCAGGAGAGCCCGACATGCAGGCCTTTGACGACGTGACTTACCCACTCGCGCTCGGGCGCGATGCCAGCGTCAGTCCTGAGTTCTCGACCACCGTTGCCGTGACATCTTCGGGATTTGAACGGCGCAACGCCTTGTGGTCGGATGCGCGGTTACGCTTCGATGTGGGGCCAGGCGTGCGATCGGAAGCGGAGATGGGAGTCCTCATCGCCTTCTTTCGGGCACGCCGCGGACCGGCCAGAGGCTTCCGCCTTCGCGACCCAACCGACTTCAGTTCCAACGGCATGACCGGCGTTCCGATCGCAACTGATCAGCTCCAGGGGATAGGTGATGGCACCCGCAGCGCCTTCGCCCTGGTGAAACGCTATGGCACGGAGCCGGATGCCCAAGTGCGACGGATCACCCGGCCTGAACCTGCCAGCATCCTGGTAAGCATTGATGACATTACGCAGGCTGGGGGTTGGTCGCTGGAGAGCGGCGGCATCCTCAGTTTCAGCACGCCTCCTGCGCAAGGTGTCATAGTGCGAGCCGGGTTCCTCTTCGACGTCCCCGTTCGCTTCGCCGAGGATCGCCTCGATATCTCGGGCGCAGCCTTCGCTGCTGGGGAAGCTCCCAGCGTCTCCCTCGTCGAAATTCGGGAAGCGGCATGAACCGGGTGTGGTTTGCGCAGCCACTGGAAACGGTCGCGACCTTCTGGCGCATCCTGCGCCGGGATGGCGTGACGCTCGGCTTCACCTCACACGATCGCGACTTGTGGTTTGATGGCGTACTTCACCGCGCCTCTCCTGGCATTGTGCTTTCGGCCATCCGTCGCACTGCCGGTCTCGAGGCCGACAGCGCGGAAGTGTCAGGCGCGCTAAGTCATGACGGTGTGAGCGCCGAAGATCTTGCCGCAGGCCGCTACGACGGTGCTCGCGTGCGGATCGGCGTGATCGACTGGGAGAGTGGCGACTGCGAAACGATCTGGGTCGGCACGCTGGGCGCCGTGGCCGAGGAAGACGGCCAGTTTAGTGCGGAACTGCTCTCTCGTAAGGCAGAGCTGCTGCAGCGCACGGTGCCGCACACCAGCCCTGCGTGCCGCGCAGAGTTCTGCGGCCCCGGCTGCAACCTCAACCCGGAGTTCTTCACCCACGAGGCCGCGCTGACGGGCGCCGATATGGAGACCGGCACCGTCACGGTGACGTGCGATGCAACACCTGAGAGTCTTCTGGGTGGTACACTGCGGTGGCTGGACGGCCAGCAGACCGGAAGGACATTGCACATCCGTGCTGTCAACGCAGACGGCGCGCTGGTTCTCGATCCACCACCGGAAGAAAACGCACAGGCGGGATTCCGCGCAGTCGTGCGAGAAGGTTGCGACCACCGGCTCGACACCTGCGCGGACCGATTCAACAATGCCGCCAACTTCCGCGGCGAGCCTTTCCTGCCGGGCAACGACTTGCTCGTTCGCTATCCCTCGCCCCTCGCATGAGCGCCTTCGAACTTGCAGCTGCCGCCGAAGCGCTGGTCGGCGTCCCGTTCCGGCTACACGGTCGCGATCCGAACTGCGGCGTCGATTGCCTGGGCGTCCTCGCGGCAGCGCTGGCCCGGATTGGACGCTCGGCGTCGCTTCCAGCCAGCCATACGCTGCGCCGGCGCGGCGAGGTCGACGCGGAGGCGGTCGCCAGAGACGCCGGTCTCGTGAGAGCCGCTGGCGTCCTCGCGAGAGGAGACATGCTGCTGGTGCGCTGCTCGGCAACTCAGCTCCATCTGCTCATCGCAGTGAACGCCAGCCGCTTCGTCCATGCTCATGCGGGGCTCGGCCGGGTGGTGATCGGCGCTCGCGATCCCGGCTGGCCAGTCGTCGGGCACTGGCGACTTCCTCAAACGCAGTAAGGAGTGCCGTATGGCAACGCTTGTTTTGGGTGCCGTCGGCACCGCCTTGGGCGGCCCGGTTGGCGGAGCTATCGGCGCATTGGCAGGGCGACAGCTCGACGGTCTGGTGCTGGGCTCCGCCTCACGCAGCGGGCCGCGGTTGCGCGAGCTTGAGGTCTCGCTGTCCAGCTATGGCAATCCCATTCCCCGCGTTTACGGCCGCATGCGCGTAGCCGGTGCTATCGTTTGGGCGACCGAGCTGCAGGAGCACAGCGAGACGCGCAGCGGCGGCAAAGGGCAGTCAGCCCTCAAAGCTTACACTTACACGGCGAACCTGGCGGTGGCGCTATCAAGCCGCCCCATCCTGGGGCTGGGGCGGGTCTGGGCAGACGGCAAGTTGCTGCGCGGCGCAGCAGGCGACCTTAAAGTCGGGGGTACGCTGCGGATTCATACAGGTGCGGAGGACCAGGCAGTCGATCCTCTCATTGCGGCGAGCGAGGGCGAGGCGCGATGCCCTGCCTTTCGCGGAATCGCATATGCCGTGTTCGAAAACCTTGAACTGAGCGACTTCGGCAATCGTATCCCCGCCCTCACGTTCGAAGTTCTCGCAGATGATGCGGTGCGCCTGTCCGATCTGGTGGACGAGTCGCCAGCAGAGATAGAGGCTCATGGGGAGCTTGGAGTTCTCTCCGGGCTTGTCGTCGATGGCTCCCTGGACACGACGTTGTCTGCACTCGAACCGGTGCTGCCGATCGCCATCGATGCCGCTGGCGCTTCTCTCGTGATGCACGTCGGAGATGAAGGCGCAGAGGCCCTTCTGCTGGATGAAGCCGCATCCGCCACAGACGATGACGCCTTCGGGCGGGTAGCGGGATTCAGCCGCCGCCGCGAGCCCTTCGCTCGGCTGCCATCTCCCGCGTTGCGCTATGCCGATGTCGACCGCGACTACCAGCCGGGAACCCAACATGCGACAGGACTTGCTGGGCCAGGCTATCCAGACCTTGTGGAACTTCCAGCGGCGCTCTCCGGCAGCAACGCGAGAATGCTGGTGGAGCGGCTCGCCCTTCGACGAGACCGCGGGCGGGAGCGGATCGCATGGCGCACCAGCACGGTGGACGCCAAGGTGGCCCCGGGCTCACGCATGCGCCTTCCGGATTACTCCGGCACATGGCGCGTGGAGAGCTGGGAGTGGCGCGAGGCCGGCGTGGAGCTTGAGCTCGTGCGGACCGACGTCGCGGCGCCAAAGAACCTGGTGCCAACCACCGGCTTGTTCCCTGCTCCCGTTGACCTCCCGGCGGCATCCACGCAGCTCGTGGCATTGGAACTGCCTTGGGATGGCAGCAGGGGCGACGCCGATGCAGCCCTTGTTGTCGCGGCTGTAGGCGCCACCGGTACGGTCTGGAGCGGAGCCACACTCTATGCTGACCGCGGGGACGGCCAGTTGCTGCCGCTGGGGTCAAGCGGGCGCGAGCGGGCGGTGATCGGCTTTGCCAAGGAGCCACTTGCTCCCGCCAGTCCGCTGCTGTTCGACCGCACGTCACACCTTCTCGTAGTCCTGACATCTCAGGACCAGGTCTTATCCCCTGCCGGCTTTTCCGAACTCGGAGCTGGTGCCAACCTGGCGCTGATCGGCAACGAACTCGTTCAGTTCGGCCGGGCAGATCCGGTTGGAGCGGGGCGCTGGCGGCTATCCCAGCTGCTCCGCGGATGCGGGGGGACTGAACACGCGATCTGCGACCACCAGCCGGATGAGCCGTTCGTGTTGCTCACAGGTAAGCTCACGTCGATCGACTCTAACGCTCTGGGATACGCAGAGGCAGACATCGCAGCGATCGGCCGTGGCGACACCGAGCCGGTAATCAGTCCGATCCGTTTGCGGGGCATCGGCAGCCGTCCTTTAACGCCGGTACACGGGCGCTCACGCTGGAGCCATCAAGGTGTCCTCGCACTCGAATGGACGCGCAGGGCACGTGGGGGCTGGCGGTGGACCGACGGAATCGACGTACCGCTTGGCGAGGAGGCGGAGCGGTACCTGGTCACGTTTGAGAACGCCGGAGCTGCCTTGCGAGCCTGGAGCGTGGACCAGCCGGTACTCAACCTTTCGGCGGATGAAATTGCCTCCCTCTCTGCCCTGGCCGCAACCGGTACCTTCCACGTTCGGCAGCAAGGAACTCGAGCGCTGTCGGCACCGCTGTTTCTCATATCACTGAGCTGAAAGCCGATTCAATCACCTTCAGGAGATCTTCCATGCCCGCACCCATAAGCTTTGACTCGGCGACTACTCGCTTCTCATTGCCGCTGCTGTTTGCGGCGCAGGCACATAAGGAGGTGTTCCACAACGAAGCCCTCGCCCGCATCGATGCGCTTCTTCATGCGGCAATACTGGGAGAAACGAACGAGCCTTCAGAAAATTCAAACGACGGCGATTGCTGGCTCGTGGGAGCCACTGCAACCGGTGCGTGGAGCGGACTTCAAGGATCTCTGGCAATGCGTCAGGCAGGACAATGGCTCTTCACTCAGCCCGTTCCCGGCATGCGCATTTTCAACCGGTCGGCCGACCAATTCTGGGTATTTAACGAAGGTTGGCAGAAACCTGCAACAATCCAGGAACCAACTGGAGGTCAAGTTGTTGATAGCGAGGCTCGAGCCGCAATCGGAGCACTGATCTCGGTTCTTCGGGCTTCGGGTGTCATACCATCTGTCTGACGGCAGTGGCTTCAACAGGGGGTCAACGTGTTCGCTAAGCAAGATCGTCTTCGCGAACGTTCTGCGCCTCCAACAACTGCTGCATTTCTGCAACAGTTATGGTCACTGTGCGCTTGCGCAGAGTCTACGGACGGAGTAGACCCCCGACCACTCGGTGGCTCCAAATCTCTGTATAGGGGAAACATATGAGGAAACTCGTTATCGGCTTGGCTCTGGCTTCTACAGCCATTGCTACGCCTTCACTTGCGCGTGACAACGCGTGGTATATCGAAGGCGGTTTCGGCGCGATGATCGTCGAAGATACCAGCTTTGATATTTCTGGAATTAACAACGCTGCTGCGGTCGACTCCGATTACGGCTACGATGGCGGCGTGTCGATCGGTTACGACTTTGGACCTTTCCGTCTCGAAACGGAAGGCAGCTACCGTCGCGCTGAAAACGACGAGTACACCACGGGCGGCACCACTGGCGGCGCTTGGGGTCATGGCGACGTCCTGTCGTTCATGCTGAACGGCTTGCTGGACTTCGGTCCCGATGACGGCATCCAGGGCTTTGTTGGTGGTGGTGTCGGCGTTGGCCGCGTTCACTATCGCGTCAACGTCCCTGGCTCGGTTGTGGTCAACGACAAGGACACGCGCTTCGCGTGGCAGGCTCTGGCTGGCGTTCGCGCGCCTGTCACCGAAAACATCGACATGGGCCTGAAGTACCGGTTCCACAACGTCGACAACCTCAGCATGGTCAGCACGCTTGGCGCGCCGATCGAGGGTCGCTGGCGTTCGCACAGCCTTCTGGGCACCGTCGCCTACAACTTCGGCGGCACCGAAGCGGCTCCCCCGCCTCC
>NZ_JBEWLY010000009.1:0-65163 GCF_040534015.1 Novosphingobium kalidii | reverse complement strand
GTGACAAGAAGTTCGTTCGCCGGCGGGCCGCCGCTCCGGCTCAAGGCCTCAGAAGAGGCTGCATACTTAGAAGGAAGATAATCATGGGCTTTTCCGTAAACACCAACACTGGCGCGTTGGCAGCTCTGCAGAACCTGACCGCGACGAACAAGGGTCTCGACACCACGCAGAGCCGCATCAACACCGGCCTGGCGGTTTCGTCGACCAAGGATGACTCGGCCAAGTACACCATCGCGCAGAAGCTGCGCGGCGATGTGGGCAGCCTGTCTGCGGTCACCTCTTCGCTCAACCGCGCAAAGAGCACGACGGATGTTGCCGTGGCTGGTGCGGAGCAGATCTCCGACCTGCTGAATCAGATGAAGACGAAGGTCACCGAAGCTTCGGACGCTGGTCTCGACCAAGACAGCCGGAATGCGATCGCGGCGGACATGACTTCGTTGAAGAAGCAGATCAACTCGATCATCGACTCGTCTGAGTTCAATGGCGTCAACCTGCTCAAGGCTCCGGCTTCCGGCGCGACGGGTACGGTCAGCGCTCTGATGGGGACCAAGTCGACGTCGACCACGAACGTCATCAGCGTCGCCAACCAGGGTCTCGACGCGTCCGCAGCCACCGGCCTCGGTGCTGCCGGCAGCGACATTGCGCTCGCCTCTGCCGCCGCAGCTGACACGCTGAAGGGCACGATCGATACGTTCGCCACGGCGGTCTCGACATCGCTGAAGACTCTGGGTTCAGCTTCGCGTCAGATCGACGGTCAGCTGTCTTTCACCAGCAAGCTGTCGGACGTGATCGAAGGCGGTATCGGCAACCTTGTTGACGCCGACCTCGCCAAGGAATCTGCAAAGCTGCAGTCTTTGCAGGTCAAGCAGCAGCTGGGTCTGCAGGCTCTGTCGATTGCCAACCAGGCGCCGCAGTCGATCATGTCGCTGTTCCGTTAATAACGGATCAGGGACGTCTCGAACGTCTAAGACTTTGGGGGTCGGAGCCAGAAACTCCGGCCCCTTTTATTCGCTCGACATGCATCCGCGCCGGACGATCGCGCCAGCGCGGCGAACTGTCCCACCGGTGTCTCGCCCGTTTGCAGGCCCGATCTTTTCAGGCGGCACATCACATGCACTCGCGACTTCGCGAAATTGTTGATCAAAGCGGAGATCGTCTCCGGATAAGTGTGGCTCTAAACACTGCGGGAGCTCTGATCACGCTTGAGCTTCCAGATCAGCCGGATGCGCCCATGCTGGTGCTGGACCCCCAGGGGGCAGAACTTTTAACCAGCTTCATCATGTCCGCCCGGCTCGCTGTGCCGTATGCCCTTCCTGACGAGGACAGTATGCGCGGCCGCGCTTGTCGCCTTCGCCTCGTTTTGGGAGCGTCTCCACTCATCGAAGTGAGGCAGCCACCGACTGGCCAGCCCTTCGCGATCCCAGTGCGTTTCTGGGACAAGCTATATGCCGAACTGTGTCTGGTGGTCGCCCACACTCGCGATCTAGGTTGGCAAGCCTCGATGAGTATTCACTAAGCGAGCCCGGCGCGATCGCACACGAATCGCAAGGGGCCGCTTAGGCTCCCAAGCGTGTGCCGGATGGAAGCGCGGTAGCGGACGGCCACAGTCTGCCCGCCACAGCGCAGGTTCGTCGTTTTACACTGCGGTGGTGCGGGAAATCTGCTGCTAAGCGGCGGCTTGCGCCCCAGCACTCTCCATTCGTTCAAGGATACCATCTTCGTATTCGATCAGCTCACGACAGACGCCGAGTGCACGAAAGAAGTCACCGGTCGCCATAAAGGTCGCCAATTTACCGCATGATAGCTTCGCTTCTTCCCCGACGAACGTGTCAAAGATCGCCTCATAAAGACTGAGTACGTCGTCCCGATAGGCCTCCACCTCGGGTTCCAGGTAGGCCATCATGCATGCAAAGTAGAGGCGACGCGCAGGAGTGGTGGCCTGCTCCGGGAGCATGATCTCGGTACCCCGCAGGATAGTGACGCGATTTTGCACGAGAATTCGGGCTCGGCCAGACGCACAGAGTACGGCGCCGTTTACAACCACACTTTCGCCGTCGCGGAGATCAATTCTGAGTGCCACGCTTGGTTTCCTTTCTGAGGTATTCCTTTTATAGAGGCTCGGGCACCGAGATGGCGTCACTAGGCAAATTTTTCCGCATTGGTGCGCAGCGTTAATTGGGGGAGAGCGGCGCTGGCTAAATCGCCCGGTTCTCCGGAGGCTTCAACTCCTGAGAGAGTGGAGCCGCGATGAGCAAGACGACGAACACGTTTCACCTGAGGTGCGTGAGCGCGCTGTGCGTATGGCAGTCGAGCATGAGAGTGAGCGCCCGCCGCGCTGGGCCAACAGAACCATGAGCTGCGGCAAGCCAGTTAGCTTCGTTGTGGCCGTCGAATATTCCAGATTCGAGGGGCCGGCTGGCTCAATTGCTGCGGCTTGGGATACGGTGAGCCCCGCTCACTTCATTTAGTGGGTTTGACCGGGTTGATTGCGAAGGACTAGCCTAAGCTGCCCAAGTCAGGACCCAAGCCTGAACGTCTTCCGCCGTGTTTTCTTGTGGAAGTGCCTTGGGAATGGTGGTGCCGCTTACGTGACTCGAACACGTGACCCCCGCATTACGAATGCGATGCTCTACCAACTGAGCTAAAGCGGCCTACCCGTCATCCCTCGTCTCGACCATACAATGTGCCGGCTGGCCTGCTATGCCAAGCTACAGCGACGCGCATGGGCGAGCGGCGCATTTACCGAGGGGCGCCGAGTCACGCAAGGTCTTTATAGCGACTGAGATGAGCCGTGCCGGCAAGGGCAGTCCGGGCGGCCCGCTCGATCCCACCTTCATCAAGCGCCGCGTTGCGTGCCGTGCACACCCTGTCGATGAATTTCGTTCCCAAGGATTGAAAAGGAGCGTCCATCCAGTTCAAGGTGAGCTTCAGACATAACAAGTCAGAGTTGGCTCTTGAGAATTCCGTGCAAACCTCAACTGAGCAGCCGCCGGCTGCCGATGCCTTCCTCCCGCCGTACGCTTAGCCGAGCCGAGGTGCTCTGATCTTCAGGAGTTCTCCATTGATGGTACGAGTTGCATGTCGCTTCTGGGCGGCACTGCTAATGATCTCGCTGGTTTCGCCTGCGTTCGCTCAGCTTCCGGGAATACAGACCGATGAAGCAGCCTCCACTGAGGCTGCGGCGCCATCCGATCCTTATGGCCGTGAGACGCCGCGGGGGGCTGTTTCCGGACTGCTCGCCGCTTTGGCTGAGCGCGACTACGCCCGAGCATCGCACTATTTTGAGGCGAGCGACAGAGGTGAGCAGCTCGCGCGCGAATTGCAGGCGGTGCTGGATGCTGGCGGCGCTCTTCAGCCCTTTGGTGCGCTCTCCAATGAGCCCACCGGCATTCTCGAAGATGGCCTTGAGCCGAATAGCGAAAGGGTTGGTGAACTCGGCAACGCCGAGGAGACCCCGATCCGGCTGACCCGTACTACCAACGATGAGGGCGTGGCAGTCTGGCGGGTATCGCGCGAGACGACCCGAGTCGTCCGCTCGCTTCAACCCGATGTCACTCCAGTGGCGGAATCGGGGCCTCAGATCGCCGGTGCGTCTCTATCGGATTGGCTAAAGCTGCTGGGCATCGCGGTGCTGGTATTCTTTGGTTTCCACCTTGTGAATGCCAGCATCCTGGCGATCATGGCACGGGTCATTCCTCATCGGAAGCAAAGCTCTGTCTATCGCTTCGCGCAGGCGGCGATGCCGCCGCTCAGCCTCTTGCTTTCGACGATCGCGTTTCAGCTTTGGGCCCGCTCGTTCCCGGTGTCGATTGTCGCGCGTCAGCTCCTGTTGCGCTATGTCGGCATCTTTGCATGGGTTGCGCTTGCCTGGTTCCTTGCGCGTCTGATCGATGCCATTTCCAAGCTGGCCATCAGCCGGATGGAGGGGCTGGAACGGCGACAAGCGGTATCGGTCATCACGCTCATGCGCCGCGCCGGCAAGGTGCTGCTGCTGTTCGTAGCCGCGGTTGCGATTCTGGACACCTTTGGCATCGACGTGACCACTGGTGTTGCCGCGCTGGGCATCGGCGGTATCGCACTCGCTTTGGGCGCGCAGAAGACAGTCGAGAACCTGGTCGGCAGCGTGACGCTGATCGCGGACAGGCCGGTTCAGGTGGGGGACTTTTGCAGGGTCGGCGACGTTGTCGGCACGGTCGAGGACATCGGCATCCGCTCCACGCGCATCCGGACACTCGAACGTACTCTCGTCACCATCCCCAACGGGGATTTTTCTTCACGCCAGATTGAGAACTTCGCAAAGCGCGACCGCTTTCTGTTCAATCCCGTGATCGGCGTGGAATACGGGATCGGCTCGGCTCGTCTGCTGCAGGCAGTCGAGACCGTGGAGAGTGTCTTGCACAGCCATTCACGAATCACGGAGCCGGGAGCACGCGCGCGGTTCACGACGTTCGGTGACAGCGCACTCAACATCGAAGTTTTCGCGTACATGGAGGCTGCGGATTACGACGAGAGTCTGGTCATCCGACAGGATCTGATGCTGACGATCTTCGCGAAGCTTGAGGAGCTGGGAGTGGACATCGCCTTCCCAACCAGGACGCTGCATCTTGTAACGGAAAACAGGGCGGCAAAGTCGGAGGGGCGCGAAGCTCCGCCGCTGCCTATCCGCGACTCACGAGACGGGGGGGGCGAGCAAAGCTGAAGGGCGCCGCGCGGTGCCTGAGGCTCAGGGCTCCCATTGGCGCAGAGCTTCTTCGTAGGCTTCGCGCGCCTTGCGCTCGCTCGCTTTCAGCTGATCCATCGCCTTCGCGAAACGCGCATCCATGGCGGCGCGCTGAGCCGCTAGCGCGCGTTCGCGCTGACGCATATCGGCTTCTGCCTGCGCTCGTTGCTCCTCCAGGGTGCCAATTGCACGCTCGGCATCGTCGAGCTTCGCTCTACTGGGCTTGGGACGAGAGCGCTTGGAGGGCTGCTTGGGCGAGTCCGAAGCTTTGTTGCGCTCAGCTTCCTTTCTCGCCTTCTGCCGAGGAAGCTTGCCCAATGCTGCGACTTGCTCTTTCAAGTTGCCGCGTGTGCGGTAGACGACATCGCCCGGTTTGCTGAGCGGCTCTTCCATCAGCGCTGCATCGGTGACGACTTCCGCCATCCCGCGGCTGAACAGGTTCTTTTCCGTTCCCCATGCCCGGAGCGCGGCGGCTTGGCCGGGAGCGGCGACATAGGCATCGCGAAAGCCGACGGCGGTGCGATAGACCTTCAGCTTCGCCACGTTAACTAGCTCCGCGAATCCGGATCGCCTCGACATAGCTGCGCAGCAGGGCGCTCTCGTCCTTGCTGCCAAGCCAGTTCGTAGGTGACGAGAAAGCCATCGTGATCGGAGAGCATCGGACTTCCCGGCGAGCCGTCGAACATGGCCTCGACCCTCACTGGCCGGATGGAGACAACATCACCGCTCCAGAAGAATTGCAGATCCTGCGTGTCCATCCAAGGCGCATCGCCATCCCACGACATCCGCACGTCACATCCCGACGAAGGTTCGTTGCAGACATGATGGACGAGGGACAGCGATTGATGGCGGGAGAAATGGTCCCACCGCGCTTCGGAGTTTGCCATGTTGAAGTCTCCGCCAAAGACCAGCGGATAGGCATCCAAATGCGTCCGGTTGATGAATTCGGAAGCCATGAGGGACTGGCGGTCGTGAGCGGCCGCTTCGCGCTCCGCAGGTGCGCGTGATGCCAGCCGTGAGTTCATGTGCGTGTTGTAGAGGTCCACGGGCGTGGGAACGCCCGGCATGATGATGCGCGCCAGGACGAGGCCCTTGTTGCTCAGGCAGTCGATGCCGGCACAGGATCTGCGTCCGTAAGCCTGCACCTCGGTGTGCACGATGGGGTAGCGAGAGGCGATGGCAAGGCCGCTCCCAAGAAATCGGATGCCCAACTCACCGCGTTTAGGGCTGGATCTGCCTGGCAGCGGGTCGGGTCTGGGGCGCGGTGCTCGCGTGGTCCTTTTGGGGCCGGAAGTGGTAGCGGAATAGCCGGTCGCAGCAACAGCCCGCTTGGCATTGTTGCTGAACACCTCCTGGAACAGCACGACATCTGGGCTCTGGCCCGCCTCGCGAAGCTTCGCCAGCCTCGCGCCGATTTCCCTCAGATACCTTGCGCGTCCCCGGCGCGCCGGCCATGCGAGCCCTTCGATGTTGTACGTCAGCACGGAAAGAGTGGTGGTGGCGACGCGCTCGCCCACTTCGCTCTTGATCGAAGGGAGCGGTGCCTCGGCGCACGGAAGGGAGCGCATCGGAGGCGGTGCACCGCATGCGGACAGCAGCACAACTGAAACGAGCGCGAGGCACATGCTTGAAGCTGCGCGCATCAGCTGCGCGCCCGCTGGGTTCTTGCGGGCAGCACAAGATGCGTGATGAAGTTGCGGACCTCAAGCGTGCGACGCTCCTGGGCGACGACCTGTTCATCAAGGCCAAGCTGCCATGCGAGATCCAGTCGGTTCGGCGCTTCGTGAAGCGCCTGAACTAGCGCGGCCTTGCGTTCCACATCCTCCTGGCCCGCAGCAAGCCCGTGCTCGATCAGATCCTTGGACTGTCGCCGTAGAGCGGCGGCGACTTCGCAAAGGCTGATCTCCGGATGGTATTGCACGCCCCAGAACACGCCACCCTCGCTGCGAATTTCCGCCGCTTGCACGTGTGTGGTGCTGTTCGAGGCCAGCAACGTTGCGCCAGGAGGAAGCTGTGCCACTTCATCGGTGTGCACCGCGGGCGCGTCGAAAGCGGGTGGGCGCCCCCGCAGCAGCGGGTGGTCGCGTCCGGCATCGGTCGGGAAGATCCGCCGGGCGAATCCGGCTTCGCGACGCTGGCCCATGCTCCGAACCGATCCTCCCGCAGCCACTGTCGCAACCTGTAGACCAGCGCACGAGCCGAATGAAGGAGTGCCCGATGCAAAGACCGCTTGCATGAACGTGATGATCCTGCGGCACTCCGGCGAATCCTGGTAAAGATGCAGAGGCGAGCCGGTGATGAAGACGCCGTCGAACTGGCTCAGGTCTGCTGATCCCAGCAATGCGCGATTGCCGTCCGCCGGCTGAATGCGCGTACAGCGAGCGCCGGGGGCAAGGTGCGACAACAGTGCTTCGTAGGTCTCACCAGAGCTGCGACCCACGCTTTCGCGCCGCTTCTCGCGAGCCCGAGGGGGTTCGCTCTCTGCGATGAGGAAGTTTAATTCCGAAGTGGGCACACGACCCTTTCTGTCTTGAGCAGGCGTAACGGCCAGACCTCGCATCCGCTCCCAAGATCTGGATCTTACATAAAGGGCGGCGGTCGGACGAAGCTCAGCTCATCGACGGCGGAGGGGCAGGAGGCGTGTCGGGCAGAGGAATGAACTCGTCGCTGTCTCCATCCGGCAGTTTCATGCGCCCGGCCTTCCAGTCCGCTGCCGCCTGATCGAGGCGCTCGCGCGAAGAGGAGACGAAGTTCCAGAACAGGAAGCGCTCGCCCAGCGGCTCGCCGCCCAGGACCATCACCGTGGCACTGCCGTCGGCGCGCAGGCGCGAGACACCTGGGCCAAGGACCAGCATTTGTCCGGCCTCGTGCCGGGTGCCGTCGACTTTAACCGCGCCGGTCGCAATGTAGATCGCGCGCTCTGAGTAGCCTTCAGGAACTTCAGCCGTGGCGCCGTTCTGAAGGTCGAGGTGCGCATAGAACAAAGGTGAGTGTGTCTTCACACCAGCGTTCAGTCCATAAGCTTCGCCTGCAATGAGTTGCCCGTGCACGCCTGCTTCATTCCACTGCGGCAGATCGTCGCCCGCGTGGTGGGAGAAGGAGGGCGCGGTCTCTTCAGCCTCGACCGGCAGTGCCACCCAGGCCTGGATACCATGAAGGCGATCGCCCACCGCACGCGCCTTTTCGAAACGCTCGCTATGAGTGATGCCGCTGCCGGCAGTCATCCAGTTCACCTCACGCGAGCGGATAGGCTGGTGCGACCCCACGCTGTCGCGGTGCATGATCTCACCGGAGAACAGGTATGTTACCGTCGAAAGGCCGATGTGCGGATGGGGCCGTACGTCAAGCGTACGATCGACTCCGGCGGCGACATCGAGCGGCCCCATGTGATCGAAGAATACGAACGGTCCTACCATTCGCCGTTTGGCGAACGGTAGGACCCGGCCGACCTCCAGTCCTCCGCCAAGGCTGCGCCGGCGTTGTTCGATGATCATCTCGATCATGGCATGCTCTCCCAGGAATTAAGGCTGGAGAATATAGGGCCGGGCAGGCGGTGCAATGCCGCTGAGTGAGACGCGAGGCGCTGCCGCTCCCAAGAGCTACGCCGCCGTGAGCGCTTGACCTGCCGCCCAGCCACTCGCCCACGCCCATTGAAAGTTGTATCCGCCCAGCCATCCCGTCACGTCCACAGCCTCTCCGATTGCGTGAAGGCCAGGGACGCGCGAAGCCATCATGGTGCGGGAGGACAAGTCCTTGGTCGCAATGCCGCCCGCGGTGACTTCGGCTTTGGCGAACCCTTCGGTGCCGTTGGGCGTGAAGATCCAGGCGGTAAGGCGGGCCTGTGCCGCGCGCAGAGCCTTGTCGGGGATGTTGCCCAGATCTCCCTCCAGCGAGAGGCGCTCGCTCAGCACCTCCGCAAGGCGCGCCGGTAGCGCGGCGGCAAGAGATCGCCGCGCCGTGGTGCGCGGTTGCGCCTGCTTCTGGCGCAAGAGCCATTCCGGTTCGATTTCTGGCAGGAAGTTCACCGACAAGGGATCGCGGTGCTGCCAGTAGGAGGAAATCTGCAGCATCGCTGGACCGGAGAGACCGCGGTGTGTGAACAACGCCGCCTCGCGGAACTGCGTCTTCTTGCAGCTGACTTCTACTTGCGCGGAAACTCCGGACAAGCTTTGAAATAGGGCATCTTCGCCACCGAGCGTGAGTGGGACGAGGGCAGGGCGCGGCTGCACGATCGACAAGCCGAAGCGGCGCGCGACATCATAGGCGAAGCCCGTCGCGCCCAGCTTTGGAATGGAAGGTCCTCCAGTGGCGAGCACGAGGGAGGGGGCGGACCAGTCGCGGCCATCGACCTTGACCCGAAAGGCACCGTCGGCGTGATCTACCTCGGCGACCGGATGGCCCAGCAGCATCTTCACGCGGGCAGCGTCGCACTCTGCCACCAGCATCGCGACAATCTGCCGCGCCGAGCCATCGCAGAACAATTGCCCCAGCGTTTTCTCGTGCCAAGCGATGCCATGCTGCCCGACGAGCGCCAGAAAGTCCTCCGGCGTGTAGCGCCCCAGGGCGGACTTGGCGAAATGCGGATTGGCGGAAAGGTAGCGGTCGGGGCCGGTGTGCAGGTTGGTGAAGTTGCACCGTCCGCCACCTGATATGAGGATTTTCCGGCCCGGTTCAGGAGCATGGTCGATCAAGAGCACCCGCAGCCCCCGTGCTCCCGCGGTGGCAGCGCACATCATGCCGGCAGCGCCTGCGCCCAGCACGATCACGTCGAAAGCACTTGTTTCGCTCACGACGCGTGGCGGCCCGAGTTTGGAAAGCGGGATACCGCTGCATCGGCAATGGCAACGCGGTTGTGGCCGGAAAATGGAATCATGCGGGGCCCCTACCGCATGGCCCCGCCTGAGACGAGCCTCGCTCAGTCGGTTCTGTTCGCCCGATCTGTCATCCTCGAAAAGAGCGGCGAGGGTGCCCATATGTGGTCTTTCACCGGTGGCATTCGCCAGCGGTTAAGGTGAATTTGCGATGTTGCGGCTTGTCCATCCGGCAAGCGCGGTTTCATGCAGATGTTGTAGTCGCGTCATATGGAGCGTCAGGCGTGGCGCCTGGCCGAGTCGGATAGTGCAGAAAGACCGGGAATGAAGGCGCGCGAGATCGTATTCCAGAATAGATGGGTTCGGCCCTTCGCTCATCTGCTGAGCCATCCCAGTCTTTGGCACCTTAATCGCAGGAGCCTGCCTCGCGGTGTCGCGCTGGGGCTGTTCGTCGGATTCCTGATACCGATCGGGCAGTTCGTAATCGCGGCTCTGCTCGCGGTGCCGATTCGCGCCAACGTGCCCATCGCCGCCTCTGCCACGTTGGTCACCAACCCCCTGACGTTTGCGCCGATCTATTTTGCCGCCTTTAAAGTAGGCGAGATGCTGCCGGTGACTTCGTTTGGATCAGCGGCTGCCGATGCGGACTGGTTTTCGCTGTTCCTCCACGCATCGGGCGCCACTGCGGCCGGACTGCTAATCTTCGCCGTCGTTTCTGCGACGCTGGGCTATACGTTCACCGCGCTGTTCTGGCGCTTGCGACTGGTGAAGCGATGGAGCCGCCGGCCCGCGGCTTCAGGACGGCTGGCGTAAACCGGTTGACCCTTTAGGTATGCGACCACTGCCGCAAGAGGTTGTGGTAGACCTGTGTGAGCGTGTCGAGGGACGGGTGAGCGGGGTGATCGCCTGCGAGCGACTGAATCGCACCGTCCAGTTCGAAGACCAGTCGGCGCTGCTCTGGCGAGGCTATGAAGCTCTGCGTCCAGAAGAACGAGGCGAAACGTACGCCGCGCGTAACCGGTGCGACACGGTGCAGGCTGCTGCCGGGATAGATGATGAGGTGACCTGCGGGCAGCTTCACCGTGTGAGTGCCAAACGTGTCTTCAATGACGAGTTCTCCGCCATCGTACTCTTCGGGTTCGCTAAGAAATAGCGTGCCTGACACGTCGGAGCGCAGATGCTCTCCGGTGCCGCCGATGGGGAAGATCGCGTTGTCGACGTGGTTTCCGTAGTGGCCGTGCCCGTCATAACGCGAGAACCGCGGCTGGAGCACGCGGCTGGGCAGGGCAGCTGCGATGAACAAAGGTGTGCGTGAGACGCGCTCGAGGACGCGGTCGGCGAGTTGCCGGGCCAACGGATGGTCGAGCGCGAGTTGCTCGTTCTCCTTCACCCGTCCGGCGCGATGGCCTGCGGTGGTGCGTCCGTTCGTCCAGTCCGCACTTTCAAGCGCGGCGCGGATCTCGCGCACTTCTGACGAAGCGAAGAGTTCGGGTATCTCGATGACCATCGTTTCTCTTTCGCGGTTTGATCGGCCGCGGACAAGATGGGTGCCATAGATGTGAAAGCCCGGCGGCTGCGTGACCGCCGGGCTCCAGATGGTGCCAGCTTACATCCGGGCAGTTAGCGTCAGGACTGCCGAACGCGCCTCGCCCGGCATGGCCCAGCCGTTGTTGCGGATGCGCGTGAAGTACAGCTCATCAGCGATGTTCTTCACGTTCAGCTGCGCCGAGAGGTTCGGCGTGAAGTCATAGGCGAGGTACGCTTGATGCAGCAGGAAATCGTCGGAATAGACAACACCGGTGTTGCTCTGCGTGAAGGGGAAGCGGCCCTGATACGTGAACCCATACCCCACCGTGAGGCCGAAAGGCAGGCGGTAAGTGGTGAACAAGCTGCCCGAGTGCTTGGGCGTGTTGACGAGGCGGGAGCCGGCGCCGGGATCGGGATTGGCCACAGTGTTTGTGCAGGTTCCTTCACCCGGGTTCGCAAGGCAGAAGTCGGACACCGACTGCCGCAGAACGGGGTCTAAATACGTGTAGTTCGCGGTAATCGTCCAATCCGGCGTCACCTTGCCGATGGCGCTGAGCGAAATACCGTCTACGCGTGACTGGCCGTCGAGCTGCTCTTGTGGAACCACGGGATCGTTGGAAGCGATTGCGTACTTGTCACGCTCGTTGCGGAAAGCCGCTGCCGCGAGCAGCAGGCCGCCCTCGAACAATTCCGCCTTCGCGCCAATCTCGTAGTTCTGAGCAGACTCCGGGCTGATGTTGCAGGTCGCATCCGAGCACGAGCCGTTCACCGAGTTCTTCGACGGTGTGCGCGAATTGCCATAGGCCACGTAAAGGCTGACCGCTTCCACTGGCTTGTACACCAACCCCACCCGGTACGAGAACAGTGTGTCCGCGTTGCGGAACTCGGTGCCGGGCGTCATGTCGCCCAGAGTCGCGGCGTCGGTAGAGATGGAATTGGACTGATAGGTGCCGACATTCCGCTCCAGCCGTGCGCCTGCATTCAGCTCGAACTTGCCGAGCCGCATCGTATCGAACACGTAACCTGCGACATTGGTCTGCTCGCCGATGCGATAGACGTTCGGAATGAAGTTTATCGGCCCCGTGTAGACGTTGCTGCCGTATGTGAAGGCGCCCGGCCCAACGACGACGTCGTAGGGATTATCGATGTTGATCAGCGGGTAAATGGAGAAGAAGGGACTGCCGTCCGCATTACGCTGAGAGTTGCCTTGGTAAAGCTCATACTTTTCCCAAGTGGCGGCAACGCCGATCGCGAGGGTGTGTTCGATTAGGCCAGTGTTGACGATAGCGTTGAGGTCAAGCTGGTTGAAAGCGAGCTGATTGCGGCTGTCGCGCGTTGTTCCACGCGGACCGGTCGGCTGGTAGAAGCCCGCAGGGATTGTAACATTGATGGGATCGTTTCTGGTGCCGATGTTCGCTGTGCAGGCGCCTCCCGTCGGCGTCACCCCGCTAGAAAGGCAGTAGGTGCCCTGAGGCGGGTTCACGATCGTGAACTGGGTGACATCCTGCCATCGCGCGAGATTGCGGATGGAAACCGCATCGCTAAATTCATGCGCGAAGATAGCTGTGGCTTGATCGACATTCGACTTCTGGGTGTCGACATTGCGGTAGCCGAAGTAGTCGCCGCGCTCCACGCCTGGCACCAAGCCCTCGTAGTACGGCACGCCATATTGGGGGGTGTTGTCGTCCTCTTGGTGGAAGTACTGCAGCGTCAGGCTGGTCGGACCATCGATGCCGATCGTGGCCGAAGGCGCAACGCCCCAGCGCTTGTACTTGTCTACGTCGCGACCCGGCACGTCATTGCGGTGCCACATGGCGTTGAGCCGCACGGCGATGAGATCGTTGACGCGGTTGTTGAGGTCTGCCGTAGCGCGGTAGTAGTCGTCGGTTCCGACGCCTCCGGTTACTTCGTAAGCGTCTTCGGGAAGCGGCCGCTTTGTGACCAGGTTGATGTTCCCACCGACAGAGCCGGCACCCGAGATGACCGAGTTTGCACCGTTGGTGACCTCGATCTGCTCAAGATTAAAGGGGTCGGTGCGCGTGTACTGCGCGCTGTCACGCACGCCATCGACGGTGATGTCGTTATTCGCGCTGTACCCCCGCAAGTTGATGTTGTCGCCGTAGCCGCCGCCGCCTTCGCCCGCGCCGAAAGTGATGCCAGGAACTGTCGAGAGCACGTCGCGTAGAGTGAGCAGGTTTTGCTGCTCGATCACTTCGTTGGTGAGGACAGTGATGGTCTGGGGTGTGTCGCGTACCGGGCGGGTGCGCTTGGGAGACTCCAGCTTGCGGCCGGGCTCTTCCACGATCGCAGTGTCGGTAACAGTGAAGGTGCCGAGCGAACGCTCCTGAGGCTCCGCTTCCTGCGCATGTGCAACGGGCGCGAGAGCCGGTGCGATACAGGACAGTGCAAGGAACGTGCGGCGTGCTGCCGACGAGGACGATTTGATAGACATTTTCCCCCCTGAGGTACGTGTACGGTGAAGCATCGATATTGCGAGGCACTCGCATTATCAAGAAAATATTGCTTCTGATGCCCGACTGGTCCGACCGGGAGGAAGACACGCGGCGAGACCTTCAGGCGCCGGGTGTCTCCGGTTCAACAAGGAGGGCTGAAAGTGCTGGGCTGATCCACTCCCGCACATGGCCCTCACAGCGGATCAATGCTCGCACCGCGAGTCCCTCGCGGGTTGCGAGCGCTTCCATCGCGGCAGGCTCCTCTACGCTGAGAGCTGTCGCCCAGGCGTCTGCCCACATCGCCGAAGAGTGGATCACACTTACCGCCAGCGCATGGGCAACGGGATGGCCGCTACGTGGATCGATCGTGTGCCGCCCGCGCACGTAGTCGCCCGAGGTGGCGACTGCGAGCTGGTGGAGGGCGACGCGAAAGGGGCTTGCGCCGTGTGTTGGCGTTTCCAGCTCCACCCACCACGGATCCCCGTCTGGTCGGATGCCAAGCCCCAACAGTTCCCCGCCGACCTCGACAAGGGCATGACGACATTGGTGAGCGCGCAGCACTTCCCCCAGCGCGTCCACGGCAAAGCCTTTGGCAATGCCGGAGAAATCAAGCTGTAAGCCGCCGGGCTGGCGGAGCCTGCCATGCTCTGGATCATAGGCGAGGTGGGAGACGCCCGAGCGCCCCCGGGCCTGGGCCAGAGCGGCGGCGGTCGGCCTGCCGTCACTCGGCTCCGGACCAAAACCCCACAAGTTGACCAGCTCGCCAATTGCCGGATCGAAGCTGCCACCGCAGCTCTCACTGACTGAGAGAGCCGTCTCCAAGACGAGGACGAAATCTCGCGGCAAAGTGAACCATGTGCCGCCCGCCGCGCGATTAAAGCGGCCCAGCAACGAGTCTGGCCGCCAGTGGCTCATCTGCGCGAGGATCTGCTCGAGGCGCTGCGCCATGGCGGTCTCAAGTGCGGCCTGATCGAAGCCGGCAGGAGCGGCAAGCCGCACCTGCCATCGTGTGCCCATCGTCTCGCCACCCAGCTCGACGACTGGCGCGTCCTGGCGCCAGCCGTCGAGAGCCTCCGGATCGATGGCTAAGGGAACAGCGAGGCGCACGAGAGTGCTTCGAGGCGTCCGCTCAGGGCGCGACCACCTCAAGTGTGGTCGTGAAGCCCATCCGCCGCTTATCGGCGCGGGGCGTGCTCGCCTTGGCGTCCTCGGCGCTTGCGTTCAACCAGTACACGCCGGGAACGGGCCACTGTACCGTGACCACCCCGTCGGCGTCCGTCTTGAGTTCCTGCGCCTCTTCGGCTTCGCGGAACTTCTTGCCACCGGGAACGACAGTGACGTTTACGCCGGCGGCCGGCTTGCCATCCACGAGGAAGCGAAACCGCGCAGGCTCATCGGACACCAGCGAAGCGGGGTGCGTGAGAGGCTGGAACTCAAGCCCCTTACCTGTCGGCTCCAGCACCGTCATGGTCGGTGCATCGGCGGTCACGAAAACCATGTTTTTGGCCAGGACCTCCGTCAGGTTGATGTCGGTTGCGCCTGCGGGGATATCCTCCACGTTGGCCACCATGCGGATCGGTCCCGAACCCTGTGGTCTGGCTGGAGCAGCGGTCGGGGCTGCACCTTGCGGGCGCTGCATGTTCGCGCCGCCGGGTGCGCCGGCACCGGGGGCGGTTGCAGGACGACCGCGACCACCCACGCGCCATGTTTCGCCGTTAAGCTTGAAAGTGCCCATCACGCCGTTGCGTTCGGTCCCGATCGCCCACGTGCCGGGCTTGTCGATCTTGACGTCGAAGGTTGAGCGATACCGGCCGGTGGCCGCATTCTCAATCTTGCTCTCGATACCGTCGGGTGCCCAGACCTTCACCTGCTCAGGACTCATCGGCACGTGATCGGCATAGAACAGGTCGTTGGACACGGCAGCGTCCACTGTCACCCATTCGCTGGTGCCCGAAAGGCTCGTCGTCGACGGCAGCAGCCACTGACGGTGAGCGGACGCTGGGCTGGAGAGGATCGCGGCAAGGGCCGCGGCGGCAAACAAAGCGTGACGACAACGCATGGCAGATCCTTGTGCTTGAGCCCGAAGGGCGAAAATCTAGCGGACGGTGACCGCGCCGAGTTCGGTCTTGCCAGTGGCCGAGCCGGAGGCTTTCGGCACGGTGATCGGAACCGAAACGAGTTCACGCCCGCCGGTCTCACGCGCGGCTTCGACTTTCAGCACGTACTGGCCGGCAGGCAGGTTGGCGGGCAGCGGGATCTGGTAGGTGCCGGGAGCGCGGGTTGCACCGCTCACGCCGTCGGCAGGGAGCTTCAGAGAGCGGCCTCCCTTGCGCCACCAGGTGCGCAAGTCCGAAAGCCATTTTGTGCCGGGCTCGCCTCCGCCTTTTTTGACATCATACCACACGAATACCGTGCGCGCCTGACCGCCGGCCGCAGGCTCCAGCCAGCCGACGACGTAGGGGCGGTGGTACTCGGCGACATTGATTTTCGGGATCGTCACGCTGACCGTCGCGGCCGCAGCCGGTGCTGCAAACGTGCCGGCGACCAGCAGTGGGATGGAGGGCAGAAGCTTTGAATTCATTGCGGATAGCCTCAAAGTCAGTGAGCGAAGAACAGAGCGATAATCAGCGGTATGGCCAGGCTGAGGCCCACGAGCGGCCAGGTGGACGGCCGGTGCTTGGCATGAAGCTGAAGCAGCAACAGTCCGGTAAGCGTGAAGACGACACACGCGACAGCGAAGACATCGATGAACCAGAACCACGCGGTCCCGGTGTTGCGGCCTTTGTGCAGATCGTTGAGGTACGAGATCCAGCCGCGTTCGGTATTTTCCGCCATGACCTCGCCCGATGCGCGATCGATGCTCACCCAGGCGTCGCGGCCCGGGCCAGGCATCGCGATGTAGACTTCTGCTTCGTCCGACCAATCCGCGGAGTAGCCTGCGGGGTCCAGCATCACGGCCTTGGCGACTTCGCGTGCCACGTCTTGCGGGAGCGGCGCAGCTCCGTCGTTTGCTTCGGGCAGTTTCGCCAGCAGGGGCGCCGGCAACTGGCCGCTGCTTTGGGTAACAGTGGGTTCGGCGCTGATCGAAGCGGCGTGATTGAGGGTGATACCGGTGATCGAGAACAGCAGCATCGCAGTCAATGAAACCGCAGCGCTGACCCAATGCCACGTGTGCAACTGTTTAAGCCAAATCGTGCGAATCTTGCGATTCTTGCGTCCAGGGCGGACTTCGCCCGCACGGACCGCGGAGTCCTTGCGAAGAGCTGCGGCGCGCGGTGCGCTAGCGGACGGTGCGGCTTCGACGGCTTCCAAGTGCGCAAACTCTCTTCAAACGGGGACGCAAGGTCTGTTGTCGGCTGCCACTTCCCGACGAGACTGACCTCCTTCGGTCTGGACGCGCCGAGCCTTAGCTCCTATGAGAATGACTCGCAATAGCTCTATGATGGGAGTTCAAAAGGGCGTCATGGCGGCACTCGCATCGGCACTAGCAAGTCCTGGCCCGGCACTCAGCGTTCTTCGGCGAAGGGCCGGGAGGGTGGCACCCGTCGAGGATCTTACATCCCTGGCAGCCTCTGAACACTACGAGCGTGGACACTACGCGCCCTCACGCCGATCGGGTCCGGTCGCGTTCGTCGCATCACTTAGCGTGATGCTCGCGGTGGTGGCGGCGCTTGCCACCATCAACGTGGTCGCCAAACATCAGGTGAAGCCGCGTCTCACTGTCGTGGACATGGAGGAACTCGATACCGCGCCGCCGCCGACCCCTCCAGCGACGCGGCTGGACCAACCCGTTGAGCAGCCGCCTCAAGCCTTCATTCCCAAGCCGAAGATTCAGCTTCCGCTGCCGGGGCCAACGCAGATTGCTCTTGAAGCACCGCCCTTGGTTCAGGCGCCGCAAGTCATAGTGGCCAAATTCGCGCCGGACTCGGCAGGGCCTGCAACAGCGCCATCAGCCGCTCCTGCATCTGCGGCTCCGGCCGAGGGAGGGGATCTTTCCAGCCAAGTGATTTCAGCGAAGCCGCCGGCTTACCCCGTGGAGTCACGGCGCAAGCGTGAGCAGGGAACGGTAAAGCTGCTCTTGCTGGTCGGGCCGGACGGCCGGGTCGTTGACATTCAGGTGGCCAGCAGCAGCGGCAGCGAGCGCCTGGATAAGGCAGCTTTAACGGCGGTGCGGCGGTGGCGCTGGGCTCCGCTCAAGCGTGATGGAGCGCCTGTGGCTGTGCGCGGATACGTGACAATACCGTTTGTTCTTGTCTGACGCGACGCGGTTACGAAGGTTTATTTCGCGAACGGGATGATTTCGCTGCATCAAAACTCGACAGCAGGCATTTCTCGATGCCGAACGTCTTTGTTTTTCGCAGGAAATGAACTTGAGCCTTCTGCCCGACCGCCTCGAGGGCGGTAGACCTTATCCGCTCGGCGCCACTTCCGATGGGCTTGGCGTGAACTTCGCGATATTTTCCGCGCATGCCGAGATGATCGAGCTGTGCCTCTTCGACCCGAGCGGCCGACGGGAGATCGCTCGCTTTCCCCTGCCGGAGTGCACGGACGAGGTCTGGCACGGGTACTTGCCCGATGCCCGACCCGGACTTCTTTATGGCTACAGGGCGCATGGCCCGTATCGGCCCGAAGAGGGCCACCGCTTCAATCCCAACAAGCTGCTGCTCGATCCCTATGCCCGCCGGCTGCATGGCGGAGTGAAGTGGACAGACGCGCTGCACGCCTATCCCTTGCGCAGCAAGCGCGCGGACCTGGGCTTCGACAAGCGCGACAGCGCACCCGCCATGCCGAAGGGTGTCGTCACCCACGACTGTTTCGATTGGTCGCAGGATCGTCGCCCGAACACGCCGTGGTCGGAAACCGTGATCTACGAGGCCCACACCAAGGGCATGACCAAGCTCCTGGAGGAACTGCCACCGCAGGAGCGCGGAACCTTCGCGGGGCTCGCGCACCCGAAAATCATCGATCATCTCAAGCGGCTTGGCGTCACGGCGCTGGAACTGCTGCCGATCCAGGCCTTCACGCAGGACCGCTTCCTGCAGGAGAAGGGGCTCCGGAATTACTGGGGTTACAACACCCTCAACTTCTTCACGCCAGAGCCGAGCTACTTCGCTGACGAAGCCACGCAGGATGAGTTGCGCGTCGCGGTTCGCAGGCTTCACGCCGCGGGCATCGAGGTTATCCTGGATGTCGTGTACAATCACAGCTGCGAGGGCAGCGAACTAGGGCCGACGCTATGCTGGCGCGGGCTCGACAACGCGACGTACTACCGCCTGCTGCCCGATAACAAGCGCTACTGCCTCAACGACACCGGCACCGGCAATACCTTCAACCTCGGTCACGCGCGCGTCATTCAGATGGTGGCGGACTCGCTGCGCTACTGGGCGACCTCATACGGCATCGACGGCTTCCGGTTCGATCTGGGCCTTACTCTGGGCCGCACCGATCACGGCTTCGATCCCAACGCCGGCTTCTTTGATGTGCTGCGCCAGGACCCCGTGCTGGGTCGGCTGAAGCTCATCGCGGAGCCGTGGGACGTCGGCATGGGCGGCTATCAGCTTGGCAACTTTCCCCCCAGCTTTGCTGAGTGGAACGACAAATTCCGCGACACGACCCGCCGCTATTGGCGCGGTGACCCTGGCCAGCGGGCGGATCTGGCTGCGCGGCTCTCCGGCTCGGGCGATTTGTTCGATCGTCGGGCACGGCGGCCTTGGGCTTCGGTCAACTTCCTCACCAGCCATGATGGCTATACGCTGGCCGATCTCGTCTCCTACGAAGAACGCCACAACGAAGCGAACGGCGAGGACAACCGCGATGGTCATGACAACAACCTGTCGCGCAACTGGGGCGCGGAAGGGCCGACCGACGATGCCGGTGTAAAGGACACCCGCGCCCGCGTGCAGCGCTCGATGCTGACGACGCTCCTTGCCTCGCTCGGCACGCCGATGCTGGTCGCGGGAGACGAGTTCGGGCGGACCCAGGGCGGCAACAACAACGCCTATTGCCAGGACAACGAGATCAGCTGGCTCGACTGGTCGCTGCTGGAAAGCGAGGAGGGCGCCGCGCTGAATGCGTTCACGTCGCGCCTTATCGCGTTGCGCAAGGAGTACCCGGTCCTGCGCTCAAGGGTGTTCCTCTACGGCCAGGATTCGCCGGGGCAGGGCATCAACGACGTTGAGTGGTGGGACGAGAACGGGCAGCAGATTTCGCCTGACGACTGGCAGAACCCCGAAGGACGTGCCCTCTCGATGCGGCGGGCCGTGCAGATGGAGGATGGCCGCATGGAAGCGATCAACCTGCTGCTTAACGCCAGCGATGATCCGATCCGCTTTACTCTGACGACCGCGGTGGCCGAGCGCACGTTGCTGATCGACAGTGCAAGGCCTGAAGCCGCAGATGAGGAAATCGACGGGGAGGTAGAGGTGGCGCCGCACAGTGCGATGCTCATCCGCTCGGTCTCGGAGTTGACCGAGTGATGACCATCTGGGGCCCACGAGAGATCGACACGGAACGGTGGCGTTTTGCATTGTGGGCGCCCAGCCAGAAGGCGCCGAAGCTGGAGATTTACGGCGCTGAGCCGCTTGCCATGACTGCGGGCGAGGATGGCCTGTTCCACGCAGAGACAGCCGCGAAGCCCGGGACGCGCTATCGTTTCCGCCTTGATGATGATCTAGCGGTGCCGGATCCCGCCTCGCGCGCGCAAAGCGGCGGTGTCCACAGCTGGAGTGTCGTGGTCGATCATGGTTCCTATGGTTGGCGATCGCAGGAATGGCGCGGCCGACCTTGGGAGGAGACGATTGTGCAGGAACTGCATGTCGGCACCCTCGGCGGCTTTGCGGGAGTGGCGAATGAATTAGATCGCATTGCCGCCCTGGGAGTCACTGCGATCGAACTGATGCCGGTCGGCGCTTTTTCCGGCACGCGCAACTGGGGTTATGACGGTGTCCTGCCCTTCGCTCCTGCCGAGAGCTACGGGACGCCGGATGATCTGCGCGGGCTGATCGACAAGGCCCATGAGCTTGGGCTGATGGTGTTCCTGGACGTGGTGTACAACCACTTCGGACCGGACGGGAACTACCTTGGCGCCTATGCCCCCTCCTTCTTCCACACAGAGATCGACACGCCTTGGGGCGGTGCGGTTGCCGTGGACGAGCCGATGGTCGCAGCCTACTTCCGCGAGAATGCGCTGATGTGGCTGGAGGACTATCGCTTCGACGGCCTTCGGTTCGACGCTGTCCACGCGATCGGCAATCCGGGGTTCCTTGACCAACTCGCCCAGGACATTCGGGCGCGCATCGGTCCGGACCGTCACGTTCACCTTGTGCTCGAAAACGAGGAAAACGATGCGCAACGCCTGGAACCCGGCGTCTATGACGCGCAGTGGAACGATGACTTTCACAATGTGCTGCACGTGCTGCTGACAGGCGAGACCGACGCCTACTACAGCGACTTCGCCGACCACGCGGCGGAGCGGCTTGCCCGCTGCCTTGCCGAAGGCTTCATCTATCAGGGTGATCCGTCGCTCAATCATGACGGAAAGCTGCGAGGAACACCAAGCGCGGACTTGCGCCCGAGTGCTTTCGTATCCTTCCTGCAGAACCACGATCAGGTCGGCAACCGCGCCATGGGTGAGCGCCTGACATTGCTCGCCGATAAGGAGCGGTTACGCGCGGCAACAGCTCTGCTGCTGCTTTGCCCGCAGATCCCGCTCCTGTTCATGGGCGAAGAAACCGGATCGCGAACCCCGTTTTTGTTTTTCACGGATTTCCACGACGAGCTTGCCGACGCCGTGCGCGAGGGCCGTCGCCGCGAGTTCGCAAAATTCGCGGCTTTTCGTCACGAAGCAGCTCGGGAGCGGATACCGGACCCGAACGCCGAAGCCACCTTTGCAGCCTCCCGCACCGAGTCGGGACCCGACGCGGCGGAGTGGGAGAGCTTCTACCGCGAACTTATCGGCCTGCGTACGCGCCTGGTCGTGCCGCGTCTTAAGGGTGCCAAGGCCATGGGCGCGCAAGTGCTGGGCGAGAGGGCTGTCGCGGCATCCTGGCGCATGGGTGATGGGTCCACTCTGACCGTCGCACTCGATCTCGGGGAGGGACGCACTGATCTCCCGGACGGTCAGGGCGAGATCATCTTCAGTGAGGGCCAGCGCTTCGTCGCGCGGCTACACAGGGCGTGAGCGCGCTCCACGTCCTGGCCGAGGCAGTCGGTCTCGCGCGCGAATGGCGCGATGCGAGAGGATGCGAACAGGTCGTTGCCGACACCGCACTTGCGACAATCCTGGGCGCGCTCGGCTACCCCGCAGAGAGCGATGCCGAGGCCCGCGCCAGTCTTGCACGCCTACAGGAGGAAGCTGGCCAGCCGCCCGCATTTCTGTCAGCCGACGTGAATAAGCCTGAAGCATTGCCCTCTCCCCTGGCGCACGCGACCACAGCGGAACTGCAGTTGGAAGACGGCTCCACTCGCCAGCTCACAGTTCAGGACGGAATGCTGCCGGGCATCTCCGAGTTCGGCTACCACACCCTGCGTATCGCCGGGCACACGCTGGTGCTCGCCGTCGCGCCGCCACGCTGCCTGTTGCCGTCGGATCTGGCCGGAGCGAAGCGTAGCCGCCTCTGGGGCACCGCAATCCAGATCCCTTCGCTTCACGAAAAGCCCGCTGCCTATGGCGACTTTGACGACTTGCGCGGCGCGGTCCGGCTGTTTGCCGACCGCGGCGCGGACGCGGTTGCGATCAGCCCGGTCCATGCTCCCAATCCGGCGAACAATCGCAGTTTCAGCCCCTACTCTCCTTCCAGTCGGCTCTTCCTCAACCCCGTCCTTGCTGAGCTGAACGAGAGTAGCGAAGATGGCGGCTCGCTGATCGACTGGTCTGCAAGCTTGCCCCAGCGCTATCAGGGGCTGCGTCGCACCTTCGCGGCGCTGGACGCTGACGCGCGCGCGCAAGTGAACAAGTGGGCGCAGGCCCAAGGCGCAGCGCTCCAGCGCCACGCGCTGTACAATGCCCTGTCGCTCCACTTCAGCGAGAATGGTGCGGGCTGGCAAGCCTGGCCGCAAGAGTATCAGGACCCCGACGGACCTGCCGCCGCACGCTTTGCCGCCGAGCGCACAGACGAAGTGGAGTTCCACTTCTTCACCCAGTGGCTCGCCGGGCGATCGCTGGCCGCTGCCCAGCGGGAGGCGACGAAGGCAGGCGCCGCCATCGGTCTGATATCCGACCTCGCCGTGGGGATCGATCCCGGCGGCAGCGATGCCTGGGCGCTGCAAGGCGCCATGCTGCAGGGGCTTACCGTAGGCGCTCCGCCTGATCTGCTGGGGCCGGAAGGGCAGAACTGGGGCCTTACCAACTTCTCGCCGCGTGGCTTGGCCAGAAGCGCTTTCGCGCCGTGGATCTCCACTGTGCGGGCAGCATTGCGCCATGCCGGCGGCGTGCGGATCGACCATGCCTTCGGTCTTGCGCGGCTCTGGATTGTGCCTGGCGGGGCGGCCGCAAGTGAAGGGGCTTATTTGCGCTACCCGTTCACCGACATGCTGCGCCTGCTGGCAATCGAGTCGCACCGCGCCGGCGCGATCATCGTTGGTGAGGACCTTGGCACCCGCCCGTCGGGATTTATCGAGCCGTTCTCGGAGAAGGGCATCCTCGGCATGCGCGTCCTGTGGTTCGAGCGTGACCACGCAGGCGGGTTCTGTCGGCAGGAGGACTTTCCGGTCCAGGCCATCGCCATGAGTGGCACACATGATCTCGCGACGGTAGCGGGCTGGTGGCGAGGCCGCGACATCGAATGGAACCGTCGCCTGGGGCGGGGTGCCAGCGCGCAGGAGGAAGGCGTGAAAGAGGAGGAGAGGCAACGCATGGCGGATCGTAAGGCGCTTTGGGACGCCGTCGGCAAAGGCGCTCCTCAGCCCGCGCAGGACGATCCTGCGCCCGTGGTCGACGCTGCGGTTGAGCACCTTGGCAAAACGCCTTCGGCCCTGGCGATCATTCCGCTTGAGGATCTGCTGGGACTGGAAGAGCAGCCGAACCTGCCCGGCACGATCGACGAGCATCCCAACTGGCGCCGCCGCCTCTCCGCACCGCTTGCCGATTTGCTGGCCGAGCCGGTGACGGCGCGCCGCATTGCCGCTCTTGTCGAGGCTCGCTCCGCATGATCCCCCGCGCGACTTACCGCCTTCAGTTCCACGCCGGCTTCACCTTCGCGGACGCGGAGGCCATCGTTCCGTATCTCGCCAAGCTTGGCGTCAGTCACCTCTATGCCTCCCCCATCACCGCTGCCGCCAAAGGTTCGACACACGGCTACGACGTGATCGATCCCACCCGGATCAATCCCGAGCTTGGCGGCGAAGAGGGCTTCACCCGCCTCGCTGCGGTGCTTCGAGAGCATGGCCTGGGCCTCATCATCGATATCGTACCCAATCATATGGGTGTTGCCGGCGACGAGAACGCCTGGTGGATGGACGTGCTTCGGCACGGCCAGGCGAGTGCCTACGCCGGAGTTTTCGACATCGACTGGAGCCAGCGAGTGGTGCTGCCGGTTCTCGGCACTCCGCTCTCCGATGCCATCGCGGATGGCGCGGTGAAGTTGGTTCACGGAGGCGACGGGCTGGGCATACAACTATACGGTGGCGCGACTTACCCGATCCGCCCCGATGATCCGATCCACACGGAGGACGTGCAGGCCGCGATTGCGGGCCAGAGCCCTGCTGAGCTGACCGCCTTGCTGGAGCGCCAGCACTATCGCCTTGTTTACTGGCGAACCGCCAACGACCGCCTGAAGTGGCGCCGCTTTTTCTCGATCAACGAGTTGGCCGGAGTGCGAGCGGAAGACCCCGATGTTTTTGCGCTGACGCACCGTCTCTACTTCGACCTTTTCGCGCGGGAGCTTATCGACGGCGTGCGCATCGACCACGTGGACGGTCTGACCGATCCCGCCGGGTATTGCCGCAGCTTGCGCGAGCGCTTTGACAGCATCGCGCCTGACCGCCACGCCTATATCGTCGTTGAAAAGATTCTCGCCCCCGAAGAGCCGTTCGCGACCGACTGGGCAATTGAGGGGACCAGCGGCTACGATTTCATGCGCGAAGTCTCGGAGATCCTCCACGAGCCGGCGGGGCAACAAACGCTGGAGGCGCTCTGGGAAGAGGTGAGCGGCCGCAACGCGGACTTCGATCTTGAGGCGCTTGCTTCGCGGCAAGACTTGCTGGCTTGGCAGTTCGAAGGGCAACTTGTCGCCTGCGTAGGCAGCTTCCACGCGCTCGCGCAAGCCGAGGGCCACGGATGGGTGACGCAGGGCATGTTGCGCAGGGCGGTCGAGCGGCTCCTTTGGGTGTTCCCGGTCTATCGCACTTACGGCACCGGCGCCGCCGCCCCTGCCGCGGATGAGGTCACCCGCAAGGCCGCAAGAGAGGCTGCGCTGCCGCTCATGCCGCCGGGTGAGGTTCCGGTACTCGATCTCGTGCTTGGCTGGCTTGCAGGGGACGGCAGCGCGCAAGGCGCGATTGCCGCGCAAGCCGTGCGGCGGTTCCAGCAGCTCTCCGCGCCGATTGCGGCGAAGGGCGTGGAGGACACTGCCTTTTACCGGCATGGCGTGCTGCTCTCGACGAACGACGTGGGCTTCGATCCGGGGCGTTTCGCATGCAGTCCGGCCGATTTCCACCAGGCGATGCGCGGCCGGGCCGCGAACTACCCGCATGCCATGCTCGCCACGGCCACGCACGACCACAAGCGCGGCGAGGACGCCCGCGCGCGCCTGGCGGTGCTGAGTGCAGTGCCGGACATTTGGGCGAGCCACGCTCGACCTTGGCTGGAATTTGCCGCCGAAGAAGCTGAAGCGGTCGCCCCTGACGACGTCTACGCGCTGCTGCAGACGCTCGTCGGTGCCTGGGAAGAAGGCGACGAAAGCCTGCTGCCGCGCGTTCATGACTGGCAGCGCAAGGCACTGCGCGAAGCCAAGCTGCGCTCCTCATGGGAAGCACCCGAAGAGGGCTACGAAGCGCGCTGTCACGAACTTGCTACCTTGATGCTAACGGGCGCTGAGGGGGCCAGCTTCCGCGACGAGTTCTCGCAGTTCATGCAAAAGATCACCGCGCCCGCGCTCGCGAACACGCTGGCGCAAACAGGGCTGCACCTGCTCGCGCCCGGGGTGCCCGACATCTATCAAGGCTGCGAGCTGATGGACTTTTCGATGGTTGACCCGGACAACCGCCGCCCGGTTGATTTCGCGAAGCGCCAGCAGATGCTCGCAAGCGGTACGAGCGACGGTGAGGGCGCCAAGCTGCGCCTCATCGCGGAGCTGCTGACACGGCGCAAGGAGAGCCGGGCCCTTCAGGATGGCGGTTACGAATCGCTGGAGGTGACGGGGCAGCGTGCGGCGCATGTAATAGCTTTCGCTCGTGGCCATGGAGAAGACCGCCTGCACTGCGCGGTCGCCATTCGGCTGGGAGAAACGCTGCTGGGCCAATCGGCTCCGCTGCCCGAGCCGGGCTGGTGGGGCGACACGCATGTGATTGTGCGTGACGGAGAGCGTCGGGCTGCGCATGATCTTTTCGCCGCCAGCGTCGTGGCAGTTCGCTGAGGGGGCTGTCCCGCAGCCTCGGTACCGTTAGAGTGTGCGCCATGACCCATTCGACCGAATCAAACTCGCACTCGCACCGTCGCTCCCTGGCGGAGTCAAGCCGATGAGCGCCGCTCCGGAACTGGTACTGACAGGCGGGCTGGTCCACACCCCGTCGGGTGCGGTCCACGCCGACGTAGCCGTGGGAGACGGCAAGATCCTGGGCATCGGCAGCTACCCAGATGCGAGCCGGCACCTCGATTGCACCGGGTTGGACGTGCTGCCGGGCGTAATCGACAGCCAGGTGCATTTCCGCGAGCCGGGCCTGGAGCACAAGGAAGACCTCGAAAGCGGCAGTCGCGCTGCCGTGATGGGCGGCATCACCGCTGTGTTCGAGATGCCCAACACCAATCCCAACACCGATTCGGTCATGCGCGTGCACGACAAGCTCTCACGCGGGCTGCATCGCATGTATTGCGATCACGCGTTCTATGTCGGTGCGACGGCTGAGAATGCCGATGATCTTGCCGAGTTGGAGCGCATCCCCGGCACAGCAGGGGTCAAGATCTTCATGGGCGCATCCACCGGTAGCTTGCTGGTGGCCGAGGATGAGGCGCTTGCGCGCGTGCTGGCAAGTGGCCGGCGTCGTGTTGCCATCCATGCCGAAGACGAGGCGCGAATGAACGAGCGCAAGGGGGAGCGCATCGAGGGCGATCCTTCGAGCCATCCGGTTTGGCGCGATGACGAGAGCGCCATGTTGGCGACCAAGCGCATCCTACGCCTGGCACGCGAGGCCAGGCGGCCGATCCACGTGCTCCATATCACGACTCCTGCCGAACTGGAGCTTCTAGCCCAGCATCGGGATATCGCGACCTGTGAAGTCACGCCCCAGCATCTCACGCTGGCGGCGGAAGAGGCCTATCCCGCGCTGGGCACATACGCGCAGATGAACCCGCCCATCCGCTCGTCCGCGCATCGCGCCGGCTTGTGGCACTGGCTGCATCAGGGCGTGCCCGACGTGCTTGGCTCTGACCACGCGCCGCACACGCTTGAGGAGAAGGCGAAGACGTATCCCGCCAGCCCTAGCGGGATGCCGGGAGTGCAGACGCTGCTGCCGCTCATGCTCGACCACGTAGCGAAAGGACGCATGACGCTGGAGCGGCTGATCGACATGACCAGCGCCGGAGTCCAGCGCGTATTCGGCCTGGTCGGCAAGGGGCGCATTGCGGCTGGTTATGACGCCGATTTCACGGTGGTGGATCGCAAGGGCCAGTTCACGATCAGCGAGGACTGGCTTGAGAGCCGCTGTGGTTGGTCGCCGTTCACCAGGATGGAGCTGGAGGGCCGCGTGGTCGGCACGATTGTGCGCGGGCACTTCGCAATGTGGGAAGGGCAGCTTGCCAACACCGCCCAGGGTGAGCCGCTGCGGTTCGCGGGCGCTCTCTGATGGCTGCGACCCTGTAGGTTAGACCGGCGCTTCCACCTCATCCTGAGGCGCCGGTCTCCTTGCTTTCAGAAGGTCCCAGCAGAACACAGCGATGGCGCTCCAGATCATCGCAAAGCTTGCCAGCTGCACCGGCTTCAGAGGTTCATGGAAGACAAGCAGACCCTGCAGGAACACCATGGTCGGCGTAAGGAACTGGACGAAGCCAAGCGCTGAGTAGCTCATCCGCCGGGCTGCCGTGGCGAACATCAGCAGTGGCAGGCCCGTGATAACGCCGGCGAAGCCGAGAGCTACGGTTGTCACGGTAGAATCGCCCAGCGAAAGACCTCCCGGCTGGCCCGCCAACCAGAAGAGGACAGCCGTAGCAGGGATGATCAGCACAACAGTTTCGACGGTGAGGCCAGGAAGCGACCCCACGGGGGTGACCTTCCGCACCAGTCCGTAGCCGCAGAAGCTCACCGCCAGAGTCATGCTGACCCACAAAGTGTTGAGCGCGCCCCAAGCCAGGATCGTAACGCCTACTGCGGCAAGGCCAACAGCAAGCCAGCGCCGGGCGGACAGGCGCTCTCCCAGGAAGACCGTCCCTGCCAGCACGTTCATCAGCGGGTTGATATAATACCCAAGACTTGCCGCGAAAACGTGGTCCGTCGCGATCGCGAAAACGTAGACGACCCAGTTCGTGGCGATGAGGAACGCGCTCAGTACCAGCGCTCTCAACGTCCGTGGATCGGAGAACGCCTGCGCGACCTGACCGAACTGGTGGCGGAAGGCGACGATGACAAGGCACACCGGGACAGTGAAGAGAACGCGCCAGCCCACAACCTCAAGCGCGGCCACGTCCCGCAGCAGATGGAAGTAGAGCGGGAGAAGACCCCATAAGAGGTAAGCCCCAAGAGCTTGGGGAAGGCCGCTATGCGATCGGGAGCCTGCGTTCATTTGGCCACCCCTAGAGGAGCGGAGCAGAAGCCAGCAAGCAACTCGTCGCAGTGAGAAACTCGTCTCATCGAAAAGCGCAATTCTGAAGGGTTGGTTGGGTTCCATTCAGGTTCGTAACTCTAAACCTGAATGGGTAAGGCGGATCTCTCCCCCCGGTGCCGCCGATAAGGAGAAGCACGATGAACATCATTCTCAAGGTTTCGGCACTTGCAGCAGCCAGCGCCACTCTCGCCACCGCGGTTCCCGCTGTCGCGGCCCCCACTTTCTCCACCCAGCAGGCGACTTACGCCGCTCCGGGAAGCGAGGCCTACAACCAGTACCGCGATTGGAATCGCAGCCGCCACTCGCGCGAGGATTACCGTCGCGGCTACGGCAATCGCTACCGCCAGCCCGCCGCGCAGCAGTGGCGCGGCAATGACAACCGGTATCACTGCCGCAAGGAGAGCGGGACGACCGGCCTGCTGCTCGGCGGCGCTGCGGGTGCATTGCTGGGCCGCGAGATCGACGGCGGCCGCGACCGGACCATTGGAACGATCCTTGGTGCAGCCGGCGGTGCCCTGCTCGGCCGCGAAGTAGATCGTAGCGATTCGCGCTGCCGCTAACCGCTTCCACAGTTCTCTCCGCGCGGACGGCGACGTGCGGGGGAACAGTCCAGCTCCGCAGCACCGCTGCCGCGAGCCGGCCGGGAAGGGCGCTCTCCATTGTGCGAGAGCGCCCTTCTTCACGTCTGGGCTGCAGGCATTTACATGTTAGCTGCCGCTTTGGTCCAAAATGGTACGCGGCAGAGGTTAACCATCCTTCTCAACGTCTCGTTAACGATTGGCCGACAAGGCTAACGGCTAATTAAGCAAGCCGGACTGCGATAGGCACTTGCTTCTCGTGGCCGGCGGGGAAGGACGTGACGATGAAGACCTCCACCCGCCTTGCGATCGCCTGCGCTGCGAGTGCCATGCTGCTGTTCGGCGGCTGCAAGTCCGAGACGAAAAGCGAACCAAATGGCGCTGAGGACCCGGCGATAACCGGTGCCTTGGGTGATGAAATCATGGTCGATCCTGAGATGTCCGGCGCCAATGGCTCGGCCATCGCGCCTAACGGCGGGCAGACCGAACTGCCGCCGGAGCAACGCTCGCCCGAAGCTATCCAGGCTGCTCGCGACGAGGCGATGGTGCAAGCCGGAGGTAGCCTGAAGGCCACGCCGCAACCGCAGACCGGCAGTCCGACGTCGCTGGTCGAGAGCGCCGCCACTGCCGCACGGGTCGCGCAGCAGGCGAAGGCGGCAAGCACCGATTGCACGCAGAAAGTTCAATATTCCGCCACTTGGGCGGCCAAGCTGCCGAAGGACTTGCCGGTCTATCCACGAGGCGCGGTACAGGAGGCGGCAGGCACCGACGGAGAGGGCTGCAGCTTGCGTGTGGTGAACTTCGTCAGCCCGGTGACGCCCGGCGACGTCATGGATTTCTACTATACCAAGGCGACCAACGCCGGCTTTGGCGCGGAGCACCGCATGGATGGCTCTGATCATGTCCTGGGCGGCCGCAAGGGCAACGTTGCTTATCTGATCTACGCGCGTGCGCTCGACAACGGACTGACTGAAGTGGACCTGATCGCAAGCGGTCACTGAGGCCATTAGCTTCTGCGTGGTGAGCGGCTCCTACCGAAGCCCGACTCCGATGGTGGCGCGCGGCTGCTCCATTTCGCCCGAGGCGACCGGGTAGGCGCAGTAATCCGCCGCATAGTACCCGGTCGGGCGATGATTGCCGGAGAGCCCGATGCCTCCGACCGGTGCAGCATGAGCGGGGCCGATCGTCGGGCGGTTCCAGTTGACGATGCCTGCGCGGATGTTGGCCCAGAAGCGATTGTACTCCTGCGGTGTGCCGCCGACGAGACCCGCAACCAACCCGAACCGGCTGTTATTGGCCTCGGCAATTGCCTCGTCCAGATCGTCGACGCGCATGATCTGCAGGATGGGGCCGAACAGTTCGACGTCAGGGCGATCCTGCATCGCCGTGACGTCGATCATCGCTGGTGAGAGGAACGGCAGAGACTCGTCCGGCCGGATCAGATGCTTGATCGCACGTCCGCCGTGGCTGAGCAGATAGACGAAGCTCTCGCTCAGCCCGTCGGCGGCAGCGTTATCGATCACCGGGCCCATGAAAGGAGCGGGCGTGTCGAAAGGCGCGCCGAAGATGATGCGATCAGCCAAGGATTTTACCTCAGCAACGACAGCCTCGTACATGGAGGACTTGACGATCAGCCGTCGCGCCGCAGTGCAGCGCTGCCCGGCGGAAGCGAACGCGGACTGTACGATGATGGCGGCAGCGTCGCTGATCTTGGGCGTGTCCCACACCACAAGCGGGTTGTTGCCGCCCATCTCCAACGCCACGAGCTTGTCGGGCCGTGTGGATAGCTTGTGATTGATGGCAATGCCGGTGGTGGCCGATCCTGTGAACAGGACTCCGTCAACACCCTCGTGCACGACCAGCTTCTGACCTTCCGCGGGGCCGCCGACGCATAGCTGCATCACTGCCGCCGGAATTCCGGCCCGATGGAAGCAGCGCGCCAGCAGTTCCCCGGTCGCGGGCGCGTGTTCGCTGGCTTTGAAAATGACCGCGTTGCCGGCGATCAGCGCGGGAATGATGTGCGCGTTGGGCAGGTGGGCCGGTAAGTTGAAAGGGCCAAGTACCGCCAGCACGCCGTGCGGCTTGTGGCGAACGGCCATCGTGCCCTGGATGGCACTGTCGAGTCTGCGCTGCGCAGTGCGTTCGGCATAAGCGCGGATCGACGTTTCGACCTTGGCGAGGACGCTGTCGACTTCGGCCTGAGCTTCCCACATCGGCTTGCCGGTCTCGCGTGCGATGGTCGTCGCGAGCCGCTCGGTTTCCTTGCGCACTTCATTGGCGAAGCGGCGCACGAGTTCCATGCGCGTTGAAAGCGGCTGCGCGGCCCACTCCGGCCAAGCGCGCCGCGCGCGGCTCACGAGATCGTCGACATCGCTGATTGCGCGGCGCCAGATCTCCGCGCCGGTAGCTGGTTCATAGGACACGATCTCGGGCGCGGGCGAAGGGCGGAGCATACTCCGTGCTCTGTCGACCTCCGATGGGTGTGCCGCTGTGCCGTCCATTAGGCTTGATGTTCCGTTACTTAGGTCGCGTTGTGATCCCCGACCCTATGCCATGACACTCCCTACCGGGTTGCTAACGACGTCTCCGTCAGCCGAGATGGACAGCGTTACGGGCGTCTGCCTGTACCGCGCCTGACAGTGGAAATTACTGCGCGTTCGACTTGGGCGCTCTTGCGGCCACTCGCTTGCGGATCGCCCGACATCGCGCGATAGTGCAAGCGGGCGCTCGCCGATAACGTCGGGCGGAAGGCAGCAAGGGGCGCCACGAAGCATGACGCGGTACGAGGATCGGTTCTGGTCAAGCCGGGACGGATTGAAGTTGCACTACAGGGACTATCCTGGCTCCGATGCGCGCCCGCCGCTGGTCTGTTTGCACGGCCTCACCCGCAACGCGCGCGATTTCGTCGAACTGGCGGAACGCCTCTCGCCGACCTGGCGCGTATTATGTCCGGAGATGCGCGGCCGGGGTGAAAGCGAATATACGCGGGACGCAGCCAGCTACAATCCGCTGCAATATGTCGATGACGTGCTGGCGCTGCTGGATGAAGCCGGGATCGACCGTTTTGTCGCGATCGGCACCTCGTTGGGCGGCCTGATGACGATGCTGCTCGCCTTGCAGGCGCCGGAGCGGATCGTCGGAGCAGTGCTTAACGACGTGGGTCCCTGCCTTGAGCCTGCCGGGCTGAGGCGCATCCAGAGCTATGTCGGGCAGGGGCGCAGCTTTCCCACCTGGGTTCACGCGGCGCGAGCAATGGAAGAAGTGCATGAAAGCGCTCATCCCGGAAAGGACCTGCCGTTCTGGATCGCCGCCGCCAAGCGGGTGATGACCTTGTCCAGCAACGCGCGCATCGTCTTCGACTACGACATGAAGATAGCCGAAGCTTTCACAGCACTAGATCCCGATGCCGAGCAGGCGGACATGTGGCCCGCTCTGGAGGCACTTGCGGGTCGGCCCGTGCTCATCGTGCGCGGCGCTTTGTCGGACCTGCTGAGCGAGGAGACGCTCGCCCGGATGCTTGACCGTCTGCCTGAGGCCGAAGGGGTGACAGTTCCCGGCGTCGGGCACGCGCCCATGCTCACCGAGCCTGTCGCCACGGCGGCGATCGACCGGCTGCTCGCCCGTGTCGGCTGAGAGAGGCGAGCGCTTGCGGGTCCTGCATCTTCACTCCAGTTTCGATCGGGGCGGCAAGGAGCTGCGCGCGGCGCGGCTGATGAACGCCTTCGGGCGCGGCATCGCGCACGACGTCGTCTCGGCAGTGCCCGGAGCGCTCGGCGCCGCGTCGGCGATCGACCGCGGCATTCGCGTCACCTACCCTGAGGCGTTCCCGAGCTTGTCTGGCAAGCCGACGCCCGGGCGTCTGCAGCGGATTGCCGCCGCGATGAAGCCCTATGATTTGATCCTCACGTACAACTGGGGCGCGATGGATGCGGTGATGGCGCATACCGTCTTCCGCGAATTCGTTGGTTTGCCTCCGCTCGTCCATCACGAAGACGGCTTCAACGAGGACGAGGCGGATCGGCTCAAGACGACGCGCAACTGGTATCGCCGTATCGCTCTTGGACGTGCGTCGGCACTCGTCGTCCCCTCGCGAAAGCTGGAGAAGGTCGCCCTCGGAGCGTGGCAACAGCCGGCGGGGCGAGTGGTGGTGATACCCAACGGCATCAAGCTGGCCGCCTACAAGAAGAAGCCCGCGCCGGATGCGTTGTCGCGCATCGTCAAGCGTCCCGGCGAGTTCTGGGTCGGTACGCTTGCCGGACTGCGGGCAGTGAAGAACCTGCCTCGTCTTGTGCGGGCCTTTGCCGGGCTGCCGGAAGAGTGGCAGCTGGTTATCCTAGGTGAGGGTCCCGAGCGCGATGCGATTAAGGCGCAGGCGCTTGCGAGCGGGATCGCACACCGCGTTCATTTGCCCGGCTTCGCGCCCGATCCTGCCAAGGCGTTGGGTCTGTTCGATATCTTCGCACTGTCCTCCGAAAGCGAGCAATTCCCCATATCTGTGATCGAGGCGATGGCGGCAGGGTTGCCGGTCGCCTCTTCTGACGTGGGTGATGTTGCCGACATGGTCGCTGCCGAGAATCGCGAATTCATCTGCGCTCCGCGCGACGATGACGCCCTCGCGCGGGTCTTGAGCCGCCTGGCTGCGGACGCACCGGCACGAGCCGCGATCGGCGGCGCCAACCGCGCGCATGCCGCCAAGCACTTCGACGAGGGGCGGATGATCGAGGCTTACCGGCAGGTCTATGCCCGTGCCCTTGGCAAGCCCCAGTTTCCCTGAATGGCACTAACGCCTGCTGGCGCCCATTCAGCCAGGCTTCAGCCGCGTTCCTCCAGCGATCATGGTCGTTGAAAAGCAGCGACTATCCGCTAAACACCGCGGCCAGCATTATCAGGTTACCAGAAAGCCCTCACTTGGCCGTTCCACCGCAGAATTCCGATGCCGTTGTCCGCCGCAATGCGGCTGAGCAAGGCGTGTTCATGCGCGAGGTCGATGACGCCTTGCGCCAGGACAAGATGGAAGTGTTCATGCGCCGCTACGGCAAGCCGCTGCTTGCAGTGATCGTGCTCGGGCTGCTCGCCTTTGCCGGGTATCTCTACTGGGATCACCGTCGCAACGAGAAGGCTGAGGCGAGCGCAGAGCAGTTGATCCTGGCGCTTGACGACCTTGATGCCGGCAATACAGCCGAAGCGCAGAAGAAGCTCATTCCGCTTGCCGCAGGTGAACGCGGCAATGCCGTGCTGGCGCAGCTCACACAGGCCGGGATTGCTCTCGAACAGGGCAAGGCGGACGAGGCCGCCGGCATCTACTCCAAGGTTGCCGCCGATGAGGGCGCACCCAAGCCGCTGCGCGATCTGGCACGCGTGCGCGAGGTCGCCGCGACCTTCGATAAACTTTCACCCCAGACGGTGATTGATCGCCTCTCGGGCCTGGTTCAGCCTGGTAACCCCTGGTTCGGCGTTGCCGGAGAGATGGTGGGCATCGCTTATCTCAAGCAGGGCAAGGACAAGCAGGCAGGTCCTCTCCTGGTGCAGATCGCGAAAGACAACACGCAGCCGGAGGGCTTGCGCGCACGCGTACGCCAACTTGCCGGGCAAATCGGTTACGACGCAATCGACGATGTCGTGAGCGCCTCGGGGGATAATGCATCTCCAGCAGGCGGTGAAGGAGAATAAGCAGTTGTCCGGCAAGGCTCACGACATGAATACAAGCAATGGCAGGCGCTCGCGCCTCCTCCCGGTTCTCGCTCTCGCGCTGGCGTTGGGAACATCGGGCTGCGGCATTTTCAGGGGCAAGGGCGATGCGTCCAAGACCCCGACGGTCGGCGACCGCGTTCCGATTCTCTCCCGGATCGAGTCGGGCGCAAAAGTTGCGCCCGAGCTTGCCGACGTCGCCGTGATCTTGCCTCCGCAAGAGGTCAATTCGGAGTGGGCGCAGGCCGGCGGCACGGCCAGCAAGGCCTACGGCCATCTGGCTTTAGGCGATTCGCCGACGCGTCTGTGGACGGCTAACGTCGCGGGATCGAGCAACAAGCGCCGCCTTGCCGCCGCGCCCGTGATCGGCGACGGGCGTCTTTACGTCTATGACACCAGCGGTGTCGTCACCGCGTTCAACGCCGACACCGGAGCCAAGCTGTGGAGCAAGGCTCTCGGCGCGGACGGCGAAAATGAAAACGCCATCTTCGGTGGCGGCGTCAGCTATGACGCGGGCAATGTCTACGTGACGACAGGACTTGGCGAAGTTGCCGCGCTCAGCGCCGCTGACGGCGCCGAGAAGTGGCGGGTGAAGCCTGCTGGTCCGCTGCGCGGCTCACCCACGATTGGCTTCAATGCCATCTACGTGATGACGCAGGACAACCAGATCGTTGCTCTCGACGCTGCCGATGGCAAGCAGCTCTGGAACGAATCGGCCTCGGTCTCGCAAGCCGGCGTCTTCGGCGTGGCTGCACCGGCTGCCGGGCAGGGCACCATCGTCGCGGGCTATTCCTCCGGCGAGCTCGTCGCCTACCGCTACGAAAACGGGCGTCAGCTTTGGTCAGACGCCCTTGCCCGCACTTCCATCTCCACCGAAGTGGGCAGCCTCACCGACGTTGATGCCGATCCGATCATCGACCGGGGCCGGGTTTTCGCGCTCGGTCAGGGTGGGCGCATGGCCGCTTACGAACTGGTCACGGGCCAGCGGGTTTGGGAACTCAACCTCGCAGGCATTTCGACGCCGGCCGTGGCGGGCGACTGGGTGTTCACCCTCACCGACCGCGGCCAGTTGCTGGCGATCGCACGCAGTACCGGCAAGGTGCGCTGGCTGAATGAACTGCAGCGTTACCGTAACGCAGAGAAGCGCAAGGGGCCGATCTTCTGGGTGGGGCCAGTACTCGCCGGCAATCGCCTGTGGGTCGCCAACTCGGAGGGGCAGCTTTCGTATGCCAACCCGGCCGATGGGACGCTGATGCCGTATGCAGAGCTGAAGGGTTCGATCTCGTTACCGCCAGTGGTGGCAAATCAGACGCTCTATCTGCTGGACGATAGCGGCACGATCACCGCCTATCGGTAGGCCTGTGGCGGCGTCGTAGCGTCGTTGCCAGCGTTTTAACCTTTCGCCACTACCCAGTGGCGCCATGAGCAGCGCACCTTCGGTCCGTCCTCGAAGCGATGTCTCCACCGCAGTCGGCCTGGTCGGAGTGGCTGGGCTGTTCGTGTGGATCGCGGTGTGCCGTAACTGGGCCCTGATCGCTGAGGCATTGGCGATCCCAGGCCCACGTGCGCCAATGTCCGGCCCTTATGCGGCGGTAGCGACGCTGCTCTTCACCTCGCTGCCGATGATTGCATGGTCGCTGGCGGTAGACAAAGTGCATCGCCGCCCCTCCACCGGGATAGACTGGCGCCTAGAGCGTCGTATGCGCGATGTGCTGAGGGTTTCTGTTACCAAGGTGGTCGGCCTTTGGGCCACCTGGGCAGCGATCGGCTTCTTCTACTGCGTGGGACGTTGGTACTGGGACGGGCAGTATCTGTTTGCGATGGAAGTGATCGGCGTCTTCGCAGTGCCGATGGTCCTGTTGTCCGTCCCTTACGTCATCTGGCTGGACCGGTACCTCGTTGATCCCCGGGACAGCGCATGGCACTTCGGCGCGATGCTCATCGGTCGCGAAGGTTGGGAGAGCGGGCAAGTCGCCAAGCACTGGCGGGCTTGGGCGATCAAGGGTTTCTTCGGCGCCTTCATGATCTCGATACTGCCACCGGGCTTCGCTGCCGTGGTGGAGGCAGACTATTTGGCGGCCGCCGCGGACCCGGTGCGCTTGGCGCAAACCTTGTTTGAAACGCTGTTCCTGGTCGATGTGCAGATCGGCACCGTGGGATACTTGCTAACCCTGCGCCCGCTTGATGCACACATTCGCAGCGGCAACCCGTTCCTGGCGGGCTGGGTCGCCGCGCTGATGTGTTACCCTCCGCTGGTCTGGGGCACGATGGGCCGGGCGGACGTGATGGGCTACGAGGCGGCGATTGGTGGCTGGGGGTATTGGCTGGCTGGCAGCGCTCCGTTGCTGTGGGCGTGGGCGGCGCTGCTGGTGTTCCTCACCGCGGTCTATGCCTGGGCTACGGTCGCTTTCGGCATTCGCTTCTCCAACCTGACGTACCGAGGCGTGATTACCCACGGCCCTTACCGCTACACCCGGCACCCCGCCTACTTGTCAAAGAACCTGTTCTGGTGGTGCTCCACGCTCCCTTTCCTCGTGACCAACGGCTCGATGACCGACATGGTGCGCAACACGGTGATGCTTTCGCTGGTCAGCGGCATCTACTACTGGCGCGCGCGAACGGAGGAAGCGCACCTTATGGCAGAGGACCCCAACTATCGTGCGTATCATGCCTGGATGGCTGAGCATGCGCTGATCACACGCTCTATGGCCATGTTGAGCCGTATAGCGCGACCTAGGCCGGCTGTGCTCCACCCCGCGGAGTAGCGCGGAGAGCACCGCTCAAACTCCGCTGTCCGCGGCGGCGACTACCTTTCTGCCTCCAGTGTGTGCATTTCTGCATCGGATAGGCCGAAATGATGGCCGACCTCGTGGACCACAACGTGAGTGACAAGCTCCTCAAGCCCCACGCCGGTCTCGCACCATTCCGCCAGAAGCGGTTGGCGATAGAGCGTAATTACCGGCGGAAGTTCCCCCGAGGTCCAGATCGACTCCTGGTCCAGCGGTCGGCCGTGATAAAGCCCAGTCAATTCCCACCCGTCCGCGATGCCGAGCGCATGGAGTGTCTCGTCGTCGGCGAACTCCTGGATTCGCACTCGCACGCCTTCCAGGTGGCGAGCGAAAGGCTCCGGGATGCGGGTGAAAGCCGCTCGGGCCAACCTCTCGAACGCGGCAGCGTCGGGCGCGGAACCGAGGCGGCTCATGCGGCTATCACACGTCGAGGTTGGCGACGTTGAGTGCGTTCTCCTGGATGAAGTCGCGCCGGGGCTCGACGATGTCGCCCATCAGCCGGGTGAAGATCTCGTCCGTCACATCGGCATCTTCGACCTTCACTTGCAGAAGAATGCGGTTGTCCGGGTCAAGCGTCGTCTCCCAGAGCTGCTCGGCGTTCATCTCGCCCAAACCCTTGTAGCGTGAGATCGAAAGGCCCTTGCGCCCATTCGCCAGCACTGCATCAAGAAGCTGCGTCGGGCGCGTGATCGTTCCATCGGTCACACGAACCGGTGCCGCTTCCGCCTCGCTCTCGCTCTCTGAAGCCTGCTCTGGTTCAGCGGCATCCGCCGTCGCCCGGGTCAGGCGGGTGGGAGTGCTGTAGACGGCTGCATGCTCCCCGGCGACCCGCGCCAGTTTACGCGCTTCGGCGCTGCTGAGGAAGCTGGCTTCGATGATGTGGTGATCGGTTACGCCGCGCCATAGCCTCTCGACCACGTAGGCGCCTTCCTCGCCGCGCCGCGCGGTCCACTTGGCTTCGGGATCGCCGCGCTCAAGCCAGGCAGCGGCCTCGGTGAGAGCCGCGACTTTGCCGGCGTCGTTGAGGTCGGGCGCGAAGGCGCCAGCCAGAGCCAGAGCTTCGATAATGCCGAGGTCGTACTTGCGTGGAACGTATCCCAGCAGGTTGCGCATCGCCATCGCGTGGTCGATCAGCTCCCGCAGCTCGGCGCCGCCGCGCCCGCCGCCTGCAGTCTCAAGCACACGGCCCTGCGAGCCTGCGTCCACGAGATAGCGGTCAAGCTGGCGGTCGTCCTTGAGGTAGACCTCCGAGCGGCCCTTGCTGACCTTGTAGAGCGGTGGCTGGGCGATGAAGAGGTGCCCGGCGCGAATGATCTCGGGCATCTGACGGTGGAAGAACGTCAGCAGCAGCGTGCGGATATGCGCGCCGTCGACGTCGGCGTCCGTCATGATGACGATCTTGTGGTAGCGCAGCTTGTCGAGGTTGAAGTCGTCGCGGATGCCGGTGCCCATTGCCTGGATCAGCGTGCCCACTTCCTTGGACGAAATGATCCGGTCAAAACGGGCACGCTCGACGTTGAGGATCTTGCCCTTCAAGGGCAGAATCGCCTGGATCTTGCGGTCGCGTCCCGACTTGGCCGAGCCGCCAGCCGAATCACCCTCGACCAGGAACAGCTCGCACTTGGAGGGATCGCGCTCCTGACAGTCGGCAAGTTTGCCGGGCAGGCTGGCGATGTCCATCACGCCCTTGCGCCGAGTCAGTTCGCGCGCCTTGCGGGCGGCCTCGCGCGCCGCGGCTGCATCGATGACCTTCTGGATGATGGCCTTGGCTGTGGCGGGATTCTCTTCCAGCCATTCTGACATCTTGTCGCCCATCAGCGACTCCAGCGGCTGGCGCACTTCGGAACTGACCAGCTTGTCCTTGGTCTGCGAGGAGAACTTAGGGTCGGGCAGCTTGACCGATACGATCGCGGTGAGGCCTTCGCGCATGTCGTCCCCGGAGAGCTGTACTTTCTCTTTCTTGAGAAGACCCGAGCGCTCGGCATAGTTGTTCAACGTGCGCGTCAGCGCCGCGCGGAAGGCGGCAAGGTGTGTGCCGCCGTCTCGCTGAGGGATGTTGTTGGTGAAGGTGAGGACGTTCTCGTAGTACGAGTCGTTCCACTCCAGGGCGACTTCGATGCCGATGCCGTCCTTGTCCGCCATGATGGCGATCGGCTCCGGCATCAGCGCCTGCTTGTTGCGGTCGAGATACTTCACGAAGGCGCCGATGCCGCCTTCATAGTATAGGTCATGCTCCAGCACTTCCTCGTGCCGCTTGTCCCGCAGCAGGATGCGTACGCCCGAGTTAAGGAAGGCGAGTTCGCGATAGCGGTGCTCAAGCTTGTCGAAGTCGTACTCGGTCACGTTCTTGAACGTCTCGGTGGAGGCCTGGAAGGTAACGCGAGTGCCCTTCTTGCCTTCGGGCGCCGGCCCTACGACGCGAAGCGGCGCGACCGTGTCGCCGTGCTCGAAGCGCATCCAGTGCTCCTCGCCGTCGCGCCAGATCGTGAGTTCCAGCCACTCGGACAAGGCGTTCACCACCGACACGCCGACGCCGTGGAGGCCGCCGGAAACCTTGTAGGCATTGTCGTCCGAGGTGTTCTCGAACTTACCGCCGGCGTGGAGCTGAGTCATGATGACCTCGGCCGCCGAGACGCCTTCTTCACGGTGGATGTCGGTCGGGATGCCGCGGCCGTTGTCTGTCACGGATACGGAATTGTCTGGATTGAGTTCGATCAAGACGAGGTCGCAGTGGCCTGCCAGCGCTTCGTCGATGGCGTTGTCCGAGACTTCGAACACCATGTGATGCAGGCCCGAACCATCGTCGGTATCGCCGATGTACATGCCGGGGCGTTTCCTGACGGCGTCCAGGCCCTTGAGGACCTTGATCGATTCCGCGCCGTAGGAGTTGGTGTTCTTCGTGTTCTCTGGGGTGCTTGCCATATCGATTATATAGGGTCAGGGGGCGCGAAACTAAAGCAAAACCGGCATTGAAGCGGTCATTTTCCACAAGGGCTTGCGCGCGTGAGCATTGCTGCGTCAATGTAGCACAACCGTCACGGACAAGGGGCTGCCGATGCTGAGGAAATCGCTTTCGTTTCTGCTGGCGGGAGCGCTGGCCTTGCCGCAGGTCGCGATCGGGCAGGCGGGCGGGCAGAGCACCGCATTGCGCCCCGATCAGCAAGAGTTCTTCGGTCTCTACAAGGAACTGGTTGAGACCAATACCACGCTGAGCGAGGGCAGTTGCACCGAAGCGGCCGCAAAGATGGCCGCGAGGCTGAGGGCGGCCGGCATGACCGAGGACCAGTTGATCCCGTTCTCCAAGCCCGAGCACCCCAAGGACGGTGGACTCGTTGCCATCTATCCCGGAACCTCCGGCACGCTCGAGCCAATGCTGCTGCTCGCCCACATCGACGTGGTGGAAGCCAAACGTGAGGACTGGGAGCGCGATCCCTTCAAGCTCGTCGAAGAGAATGGCTACTACTACGCTCGAGGCGCGGTGGACGACAAGGCAATGGCCGCGATCTGGGTCGACACGCTCGCGCGCTTTGCCAAGACCGGATACAAGCCGCAGCGCACGATCAAGCTGGCGCTTACGTGTGGTGAGGAAACCAGCGGCGCTTTTAACGGCGCCGAGTGGCTGGCCCAAAACAAGCGCGACCTGATCGATGCGGCATTCGCCCTAAACGAGGGCGGCGGTGGCCGGACTGACGGCAACGGCAAGCTCATGGTGCAGACGCTCCAGGTCGGCGAAAAGGCTTACCAGGATTTCGCTCTTACGGCGACGAATCCGGGCGGCCACAGCTCGCAGCCAGTGCCGGACAACGCGATCTACGATCTCTCCGCGGCGCTGCTGAAGATCGACGAGCATGAGTTTCCGGTCGAGTTCAACGACGTGACGCGGGCGTTCTTCACCAAGTCTGGCCAGCAACGTGGTGGTGAAGTAGGACAGGCGATGCAGGCTCTTGCGGCCAATCCTGACGACAAAGCCGCGCTGGCGATTGTCGACAGGGACAAGGCGCTGCACTCGATGTTGCGCACCACATGTGTGGCGACGCAAGTGGATGCCGGGCACGCCCTCAATGCTCTGCCGCAGCGGGCAACCGCGAACGTGAACTGTCGCATGTTTCCAGGGCACACTGCCGATGAAACGCAGGCGGTGCTGGCACAGGTGATCGGTAATCCCGGGATCAAGATTGAGCAGCGCGTGAAGGGCAAACCGATCGCGAAGTCGCCGCCGCTCGATCCGGCGATTGTGAAGCCGGTGGAGGCGCTTGCGGCCCAGTATTTCCCGGATGTTCCGGTTATTCCCGCGATGTCCACGGGCGCTACCGATGGTCTCTACCTCTCGGCGGTGGGGATTCCCGTATACGGCATCCCTAGCGTCTGGACCGATCCGGACGGCAACGGCACGCACGGGTTGAACGAGCGAGTGGAAGCCAAGGCGCTTTATACCGCCCGCGACTACCTCCACGATCTCGTGCGGACTCTTGCTCGGTAAGTTGATCCGGGGGCCAAAAAAAGAAAGGCGGCCCTCATCGGGCCGCCTCTGCTTTTGTCTCGGGTCGCCCCCCTCAGGCGAGGGTGAGTGCGAACGCAAGGGCGCTAGCGCCCAAGGCCGCGGCGAGACCGAACGTCCGGTGGACGAGGGTCATGGCACTTTCCTCCAGTTCGTTGAACACGGCGTCTCTAGCGCCGCATCCTTTCGCAAATGCAACATAGGAGGGTTAGTAATTTCCGCAATCGCGAAAGCAACAATATAACTTGCGCGTTTTGCAAGTGAGCCCTGTCTTGTCATTTGCGTCGGCGCACTTCAGCGCACATCTGGACACTTTAGGCGCCGCAGACTAACCCGCGGGCATGACCATCCAGCCTTCGGATTCCGTCCTGATCGTCGACTTCGGCAGTCAAGTGACGCAGCTTATCGCCCGGCGCGTGCGCGAAGCGGGCGTTTACTCGGAAATTGCCCCATTTTCCACGGCTGCCGAAGCATTCGCCCGCCTCGACCCTGTCGGGGTGATCCTTTCGGGATCACCGGCGTCTGTGCTCGACAGCGGGGGCCCTCAAATTCCTGACGTCATTCTTGAGAGCGGCCGACCGATGCTGGGCATCTGCTACGGTCAGCAGGCACTCACGCATCAGCTTGGCGGGGAAGTTCTGGCGGGCGATTCCGGGGAGTTCGGCCGCGCCTTCATCGAGATCGAAGAGACTTGCGCGCTGTTTGACGGCCTATGGCAAGTTGGCGAACGCCACCAAGTGTGGATGAGCCACGGCGATAAGGTTACTCGTCTCGCAGAGGGGTTCCGCACCGTCGCGGCAAGCGCCGGCGCACCCTTCGCCGTGATCGCGAACGATGAGAAGCGCATCTACGCCATGCAGTTCCACCCCGAAGTCGTTCACACGCCCGACGGCGCCAAGCTGCTGAAGAACTTCGTGCGTCATGTCTGCGGCATGACTGGCGATTGGACGATGGCAGAGTTCCGCAAGACCAAGATCGAGGAAATCCGCCAGCAAGTTGGCAGTGGCCGCGTGATCTGCGGACTCTCCGGCGGCGTCGATAGCGCAGTGGCGGCGGTGCTGATCCACGAAGCGATCGGCGAGCAGCTGACCTGCGTTTTCGTGGATCACGGACTGATGCGCAGCGGCGAGGCCGAGCAGGTCGTCAGCCTGTTCCGCGGCGCGTACAACATTCCGCTTGTCCACGTTGATGCCTCGACGCTGTTCCTCAAGGGGCTGGAGGGCGTCACCGATCCGGAAGCCAAGCGCAAGTTCATCGGCAAGACCTTCATCGACGTCTTTGAGGACGAGGCGAAGAAGATCGGCGGTGCCGAGTTCCTGGCGCAGGGCACGCTCTACCCGGACGTGATCGAGTCCGTTTCCTTCACCGGAGGCCCTTCGGTCACGATCAAAAGTCACCACAACGTCGGCGGCTTGCCAGAGCGCATGAACATGAAGCTGGTCGAGCCGCTGCGTGAGCTGTTCAAGGACGAAGTGCGAGAGCTTGGCCGCGAGTTGGGCTTGCCCGAGGTCTTCGTCGGGCGTCATCCGTTCCCCGGTCCCGGCCTGGCGATCCGCATTCCGGGCGAAGTCACGCGCGAGCGCTGCGACGTCCTGCGCAAGGCGGACGCGATCTATCTTGAGGAGATCCGCAACGCCGGTCTCTACGATGCGATCTGGCAAGCTTTTGCGGTGTTGTTGCCGGTCAAAACGGTCGGCGTGATGGGCGACGGGCGCACCTACGACAACGTCTGCGCTTTGCGGGCCGTCACCTCGACTGACGGCATGACCGCGGATATCTATCCTTTCGACGCTCACTTCCTCAGCAGCGTGGCGACACGGATCATCAACGAGGTCAAGGGCATCAACCGTGTGGTCTATGACTACACAAGCAAGCCTCCCGGCACGATCGAGTGGGAGTGAGCGGTTTTGCGGTGCTGGTTGCGCTAGGCGCCAGCATGCAGCAGGGCACTTGCTAGCTTCCGGTAGCGACTCGGCCGAACATCGTCCGGTGAGACTTCGCTGTGCCCACTCCTGGGGCCAAGGAATTGGCGTGTCTGCCTAGGGTGCGCCCTGTAGCACAAGTGTCAGCAAGATGACCGCGATTCGTCATTGAAACGACCGGAGTTTGTCAGAAAAATAGATCAAACGCTGCGCTGCAACATACAGGGTCAGGGGGACCACCAGCATGCGCAGTTATTCCATTCGCCGCTCGGCACTCATTGGCAGCAGCCTTGCGACGCTTGTCTCTTGGACGCCTGCTCTGGCAGCGGACGAGGCTGCCGCCGCCGTTGATGCAGTCGATGCAAGCATGATCGTCGTCACAGGTGAGCGCACCACGTACAACAACACGGCAGTAAGCGATGTGTTGCTGGACGACCGGCCGCCGCTCGCCAATCCGCTCGACCTCATCAACACGCTTCCTGGCGTGTCGGTGAACCAGGGCGATGCGTTGGGCTTCGACGATTGGTCAACCACGCTCTCGGTGCGCGGGTTCCAGACGAACCTCGACCAGCAACAGATCGGCATGACCATTGACGGCATGCCGAACGGCGACTCCGGCTATGGCGGCGGCGCGAAGGCACACCGCTACGTCGACACCATGAACATTGCGACGGTCGAGGTGTCGCAGGGTACTGCCGACATCGCCACGCGCTCGAACGAAGCGCTTGGCGGCACGATCAACTTCGTGACGTCAGACCCGCTGGATGAACGGCGCGTGCGCGTCTCGGGATCGTTCGGCGATGCGGAGGCGCAGCGCTACTACGGAAGGTTCGACACGGGTCTGCTGCTTGGCGGCCTGGCAAAAGCCTGGTTCTCGGCGTCGCACCAGCAAGCGACCGACTGGATCGGTGGTGCCGCGCAGAACAAGCGGAATAACTTCGCAGGCAAATTCATCGTCGATACCCCCGTTCGGCTTACCGGTTACGTCAGCTACGACGACGCGCACGAAAACAACTATGATCAGATCTACTCGGCCGGACAGTTCGCGAGTGCACCTGACCGCGACGGGCTGACGTCAAGCTGGACGGGAGTCCCGGTCGTTGACCAGCAGTACCGCCGTGTGTGGTCAACGCTGCGTGAGAACTTCTTCGCGTACCTGAAGGGTGAAACCACGGTCGCCAATGCGTTCGAGATCAAGGCTTCGGCCTATTATCACGACATGTCAGGCCGTGGCGACTGGGCGCCCCCTTACATCGTCGATGTGATCCAGGATGGTGCCGGCGCGCAAAGCGAGCTTGGCTCGGGCCGTGTAGACGGCACGCCGACGTGGTGGGCAGGCCTGCCAGCAGGCTCCACGGTGCCGCCGCGCTACACCTTCGTCGATGCAAACGGCGTCGCTCTCAGCCCCACCCTGTGCGCCGATGCGTCCAGCCCGCGTTGCTATGCGCCGGGAGCGAGGGGCGCGCAGTCTTATCGCCACACGCACTATAGCAAGGAGCGTGTGGGCGGCACACTAGACGGCGCCTGGATGATGAGCATAGGGGCAGCCGAGAATGTGTTGCGCGGCGGTTTGTGGTATGAGGATACACGTCGCAAGGAATGGCGTGACTGGCACAATGTCGTCGACACCGCCGTCGGCCCAGACTTCGCGGATCAGCCGTACTGGACGCAGTACAATCGCCGCTACCCGCAAGATACCTTCAAGTGGTATGTGCAGGACGAGATCCGTTTCGGCCCCGTCACCGCCAACGTTGGCGCCAAGCAGTTCATCAACCACATCGATCGCGAGGATCTGTTCGGCGAGACGCCCGACGCCAGCGTGAAGTCCAAGTCGAACGTGCTGTTCTCTGGCGGCATCCAGGTCCAAGCGATGCAGAACCTGAACGTGTTCGGCGGCTACGCCGAGAACTTCAAGGCGCTGACGGACGGGCTCCTCGAATTCGGCGATGAAGCCTTCGTCGATATCGAACCCGAGACTGCGAAGAACTGGGAAGCCGGTGTGCGCTATACGACACCGCGCTTCGAGGCCTCGGCCACGTGGTTCAAGAGCAGGTTCGCCAACCGCGTGATCTTCGTGCCCAACTCCAGCGAGGCAGGGGTCGACTACCTCGGCGAAGGTGATGGCACCTTCTTCAACGCCGGCGGCATCGACTCCGAGGGTTTCGAACTGCTCGCGAACGTCCGGCCGCTCGACGGGCTGACGCTCTACGGCATGTACACCTACATCGATGCTACGTACCGCGGCACCGGGAATGCTGTCCTGGACGAGGAGCAGGGCATCACCGCGGGTAACCGCGTGGCCGGCATCCCCAAACACATGTGGGCGCTCTCGGGTAGCTACGACACCGGTCCGCTCACTTTCGGCGTTACGGGCAAGTACACAGGCGATCGCTTCGTCGACGCGGGCAGCAGCTGGGTAGCGGAGAACTACTTCCTGACCGACGTGAACGTGTCACTGAGAGGCGAGGCGCTGAGCGAACTGCTCAAGGAGCTTACTCTTTCGCTCACCGTCAACAACGTGACGGACGTGAGCTATTTGGGCGGCATCTCAGGAAACTATGCTTGGATCGGCACGCCCCGAACAGCGGTGTTCACGGTGACCGCCGACTTCTGATCGGTCGTCATTCCCAAGCTGCGGGGTGGAGGAGGGGAACCTCCGCCCCGCGGCGATACTCCTTACACCGCGCGAGTGCTCCTGCCATGACCAAGCCGATCCACCACACCAACGTATCTCGCCGGGCGCTGCTGGCGGGACTTGCAGGAACCGCCGCGCTGCTGGCATTGCCCGCTCCCCTGCTGGCGCGCATCGCTGAGCCCAACCCGGTGTTCCGCCATGGCATCGCCAGCGGAGATCCCGACGCGAGCAGCGTCATCCTGTGGACCCGAGTCACCACTGACGGTCCTGCGCAAGGCACCTGGGAACTCAGCGACACTCCTGACTTTGCCAGGATACGCCAGTCTGGTGGCTTCGTGACCGATGCCTCGCGAGACCACACGGTGAAGGTGCTTGCGGGTGACCTGCCTGCGGGCGAGACATTTTTCTACCGCTTCCGGCTTGGTAATGCGGTTTCTCCCGTGGGCCAGGCACGCACTCTGCCGGAGGGGCGTCTCGACCGGTTAGGCATCGCGCTCGCATCCTGCTCGAACTACGCCTTCGGGTTCTTCAACGCCTACGATGCTATCGCTCGGGATCCGGCGATCGACTTCGTGCTGCACACCGGCGACTATATCTACGAGTACGGAGGCGAGGACGGCTGGGGTGAGAAGATCGCTCGCACCATTGGCCGCAGCCACGAGCCTGCGCATGAGATTGTCTCGCTGTCCGACTATCGTACGCGCCACGCGCAGTACAAGACCGACGCCGGTTCGCGCGCCATGCACGCGCGGCATACATTGCTGGCCTGCTGGGACGACCACGAGAGCGCCAACAATCCGTGGGTCAGGGGTGCTCAGAACCACCAGCCCGCGACGGAAGGCGACTGGGACGCGCGCCGAGCGGCCTCCGTCCAGGCGTATTTCGAATGGATGCCCGTCCGAGAGCCGGAGCATACCGCGCATCCGGATCGTTCCCGCGCGCAGTTCTGGCGCGCCTACAGCTTTGGCGATCTCGCGCTGCTGCACACGCTCGAGACGCGGCATACGGCTCGAGCCAAGCAGATCGAATACCTCGACTATGCGCCCTCCATCGTCGACGCCGCTTCGGCGGAGAGGTTCCGCGAAGAGGTGCTCGGGGCCCCCGACCGCCCCTTGCTTTCGCCTGAGCTAGAGGAAGATCTCGAGGCCGCGCTCGCGGGCTCGGTTCGGGCGGGGCAGCCGTGGCGCCTCATTGGCAGCCCGATGGTGGTCGCCCGGCTCAATGTGCCTGATGTCGTCAAGCTGGGTCTCGTGCCCGATCCGATGCCGCGGCTTGCTGCCGCCAGATCGCCGGAAGAACTGGCCAAGCTGGGCGCCGATCCGGCAGTGTCGCTGGGTTGGAGGGGACTTTGGAATCTGGCCGACTACACTGACGCCTGGACCGGCTATCCTTGGGCGCGTGAGCGTTTCTACGACTTGTCGCGCCGGGCAGGGGCGAGCGACCTCATCGTCCTCTCCGGCGACAGTCACAGCTTCTGGCTCAATAACCTGGTCGACGACTCTAACCGCCCTGCAGGCATCGAATTCGGGACCGCAGGTATTTCTTCGCCCGGTGACTTCATCGAAAGCGGCTTCGGTCCGCAAACCTCCGTAGCGCTCGACCGTGCCTATGCCGAACACATCCCGGAAGTGGTCTGGACCGACAACATGCACCAGGGTTACGTTCGCGTGGAGCTAGGCAGGTCCACTGGCAAAGCCAGCTTTGTGGCTGTGAACACGGTGCTCTCACCCCGATATGCGACGAAAGTGATTCACGAGGCTAAGTTCGCGCGCTCGGGCGGGCAAGTGCGCCTGACTTGAACTCCACCTCGCAGAGCGCGCCCTTACCCCACGAAGGCGCGCTCTACCACGACGTCTCCAGGCTTTGCGTTGGAGCCCTCCTCGAAGCCGCGTTGTTCGAGCAGGGCGACAAGATCGCGGATCATGTCCATGCTGCCGCACAACATCACCCGATCGGTGTCGGGGTCCAGGCGGCTCGGTCCGCCCAAGCCGCGAAACAGGCGCTCGGTTTCGATCAGGGAGCCTATCCTGCCGGTTGTGGGAAACGGCTCGCGCGTGACCGTTGGGAGGTACGTCAGCTGCAGCAGCGCCTGATCTTGTACCAGCGGATCACTGGCGAGGTGGCTTTCCAGCTCTTCCCGATAGGCAAGATCGGAAGCGGTGCGCACGCAGTGGACGAGAACCACTTGGCCGAAGCGCTCGTAAATGTCGGGATCGCGGACCAGCGACAGGAACGGCGCAAGCCCGGTTCCGGTGGAGAAAAGGAACAGCCGACGGCCCGGCAGCAGGGCGTCCGCCACAAGAGTGCCCGTGGGTTTGCGGCCCAGGAAGATCGGGTCACCACGCTCGATGCGCTGCAAGCGCGAGGTTAGGGGACCATCGGGCACCTTGATCGACAGGAACTCCAGTTCCTCGGCCCATGCGGGACTTGCAATCGAGTAGGCGCGCAGGATCGGTCGCCCCTCGCCGGGCAAGCCGATCATGACAAACTCGCCGGAGCGGAAGCGGAACGATGGTGGCCGCGAAATGGAAAAGCTGAACAGGTGTTCGTTCCAATGATGCACGCGGTGTACCTTCTCCACCGTGAGCGTGGCGGAGGGGGCAAGGGCGGCGGCGGCGGTCTTGCGATCACTCATTGCAGATTCTCGCTCAGGGCAGTGGCGCGAGACAGATCCAGGCCCGCGCGCATCATCTGGTTGCTGCAGTCCGCCATGGCGCGGGCCACGGCTAGAATTGCGTCCGGCTTCACCAGGAGCTTCAGCGTGCCAGACACCTGATCGACATCTTCACGGGCCACGCCCTGCCAAAGCGCAAGGAGTATGGCTTCGTCCTCTTCGATTCGACACGCATCCATGGGCGCTACATGCAGCGGTTTCAGTCCTTCCCGGCGCATGAGCGTGCTTGCGACGTGAAAGTCGTTCAAAGCAGCACTAGCGCCGACCCTGCAAAATCCCCGGTACAGGGCGAGCGGCGGGCAGGCTTTGCTCGCCATGGACTGATTCCACCCGCGCAAAGCCCAAAGCAACAGACGGCCGGGGTTGCCGAGGTGACGGGGATGGCGATCGACAAACTCGTACATGGCGAAGCCCTTTTGAACGTCAGGAACGATAGCTACTGCGAGGCAGTCGCAATAAGGTTGCAGGTATCCGGCATGGAGGTCAAGCCCTTCTCCATCAAAGCCGCCGTTGCCTGTGCACCCAAGTGGGTCGGACTCGCCCCCCTAGGCCTCCACATGTCGTAAGCTCCCGAAAGTTAACGGCTTCCTGCGGTACTAGCAGGGAAAGACCGCTTGAAGTAGCTCCCGCGTCCACGACCTGCATCAAGGGGTGCATCCATTGGGCTTGCTGCACGTTTTCCCAGCTAAAGGAGACCGTGTATGGAGATCATCAAGTTGCCGCCGGGCGAACAAGCTGGCGAGGATACCGATTGCATCAAGATTGAGCGAGTGGCGGGCGGGCAATACTCGCTCATCACTTCAGCCTTGGCCGAATGCGACGGCGAAGAAGGGAACGCCGGCGACTCTGAAGCCGTCATCAGGAGTGAGTTCTACGATACCGTTGAAGAAGCCGAGGCTGCGGGGCTCGCCTGGGCAGCTAGCCTGTGTGTTGAGAAGATCTATGTTGAGCTTCGCGAATAGCACGGCTTGCGCACCGGACCCGTTCCTGGCTTATTCGGCGGACGAGCTTCTGCTATCCAGCAGCTTCTTTTCAAACAAGTTCTTGACGAGCCTCGCCTCCAGTATCCGCCCGAAAACATAGCGAGCCGCAAACATTGCCGCGAAGACATAAGCGGGAGTGGCGGAGGACTTCTTCTCGTCCTCCTGAGATCCGCTAGAATATTTCTTCGGTTTTCCGGGGGCAGGGGCGCCCAAGGCCTTGTCTATAGGATGCTGCGGCAGCTCCCAATCTTCTTGCCGGCTTTATTTGCGGTGTCCGTAGTTTCAACAGGTGGCTTCTCAACGTTACCTATGGCGATAGTGAGCTTCGCAACGCCTAGGAAAAGCAGCGGCGCAAGAAAGCAGAACAGCAGCGCTTTACTGGTGAGCTGATAATGGAGCACGGCTCCCACTGCATCTTTTCTGATCTGCAAGATGCCGCCGTCGAAGACAGACATCTTGTCTTGAGCGACCTGGTCTTTCTTGCGGAAAGTCAGCGTGTCGTCTGTCTGGCGGTGGCTGGTGCCACTTTGATCGAACAGAGGGTCGAGCTTGCCGAAGACGTCATCACTCGATTGCTCGGGCCGGAGTGGCAAGCTGCCCCTGATGTGCCAGATCCAGTCGACAAGCCGTGAGTTACATGATCTCCTTACGAAAGAGCGCTTCGGTTTCGTTGTGCTGCGAGGCCGGGCTTAGGAGGATCGAGCGGATCGTCACTCGGCCGGCACTGCGGCGGGCCTGGGGAGTCGCTCCTTGAGCCTGTTCCAGCCCTCGGTGAAGGGAAACGTCATCGTCTCCCTGATCGACATTGGGCGTCCGCCCTCCATGCCGAGCCGTTCAGCCTCGCCGTCAACGCACGTGCCGAATAGGCGGTCGATAATGATCCAGGTGCCGGAGTAGTTGCTGCGGCTGGCTTCGAAATCCTGAGAATGGTGCACGCTGTGGTGCTCGGTCGTGTTGAAGACGAAGCGCCACCAGCGCGGCGTGTTGAAGCGCACGTTGATGTGCTGGTAGGTGCCGACCGCGAGGCCGAGGGTTCCGGCGAGGAGGGCGGCGCGCGGCATGAAGTCGAAGAACCCGCCGATACCGAGCCCGATCAGGAACAGTTCGACCGGATTGCCGACGGCGCCTTTGTTGATGTTCAACTGGGTGATGTAGTGATGCGGTGCGTGAGTCAGCCACAGCGGGTACCAGTTGTGCATGCCGCGATGCATCCAGTACTGGCCAAAATCGAAGATGAAGGAGATCAGGAACGCTTGTATCAGCAGCGGTAAGCCCATGAACCAGGCAATCTTGTCCCAGGCAAAGGCGCTCTGAGCGGCTTCAATCATGACACCGTCACCGATGAAGCTATCGACTATGCGCAGCAACGTATAGCCCAGGCCGACATAGAACAGGTCGGTCACCAGTTCCTTCCACGTCAACTGCCAGCTTTTATGGCGTGGATTGACCCATTCCAAACCCAGCAGAAGTACCTTGAAACCGATGCCGATGCCGATGGCGGTCGATGCCGTGGCGATCGAATTGGGCGCATAATACCAGAACGCGATCAACGCGCAGAGGACAGTGGGTTGGAACCAGGTGAATACGAACTGCTTCACCGGACCGCCTTCTACCCTGGGGACGTTTTCCCACCCCACGGTAACAGGCGCCTGCGCGCCAATAATTCGTTTGCCTACGCGAACTCCGCTCAACTTTGCCTCCGCGCACCGAAAATCACCTTAAGGATGCCATCAGCGCCGCAGCGGCGGCATACGTCATTGGACGTATCCTTAGGTTCCTCAATCGGTGTGGGGTGACAGTATCAACCGCCACCCACGGGCGGCATCAGGGCTTGAGGACCGTGACACTGACCAACGGGATTGCTTTGTACCGGGCCGACAACTCGCGCTTGATCGCAGCAGCCGTGAGTTCACGCACGCGCTCCTCATCAAGGCTCGACTGCACATATGCTGTGACGAGCAGGGTGTTCTGCCCAGGGATATCGGCGCGCGTGAAAGAGGCGTTCACCTGAACCGGCTGAACCCCTTCTATTCTATCGACAACCGATCTGGCCGATTGTGTGGCCCGTTGCGCCGTCGATGAGCGGAGAAGCTCGGGGGGATTGCTCATTTGCCAAACCACCAAAGCTCCGAGCACGGCCAGCGTCGAACTCCACAAGGCGCCCCTCGCCTTGCGGCTCCCACGGGAAAGTCGAACCCCCCGTGGCGTTACGCCGTAAATCCGGAATACAATGGCACCCGCGACATTGATGCCCGCGATCTGAAGGATCAGGAGAAAGGCGGCGGATTTGACGATATCCCATTCACCAATCGCGGCGCCCATCCCCACCAGACCGGCAGGAGGGGCAAGCGAGGCAGCGACGAGCATCCCAGTCGCCGCTCCCGTCACCAGACTGCTGCGTTCGGACTGACAAAGGTTCAAAGCGCCCGCAGCGCCCGCCACCAGCGGCAGGAGTACTGCCACCGAGGAGATAAGGCTCCTGTCGACCATAAGCTGGGTAGCGATTTGCTGCCGCATGATCATGCTCAGCACGAAGGCAGTGGAGATGCAGACAGCCAGTGCCGCGCCATAGCGAAGCAGGGATCGACCGAACAACGAAGCGTCTCCACGCGCGGTTGCCAGAGCGGCATTCATGGCGGGTGAAGCGAAAGGTGCGATCAACATCGCCGCCGTCAGAAGGTAGATTGTCTCCGCGAAGAGACCAATCCACACAACGATGCCTGCTGCGGCAGCATAACTGAGAAACGCGGTCCAAGAACCTACACTTTGGAGCCCGCTCAAGAAGACCTCTAGCGGACTCCTTGGCTCGACATCGACTACCTGCTGAGCCGCCTCGGATGAAGGAGGTCGGAGGGCGACGACACCTCTTGGAGCAAACGTGATTCTCACATCGGAAATGTGCTCCAGCGCCGCGACGAGTTGCTCGACCCTGGAGTTTCCGATGTTGAGGTCGATAATTTCGAACTGGTCGTCACCGTCATGAGCTTTGCTCACCTGAACATCGGTGGCGCCAGCTTTGGCTGCCACGTGCGATGTCTCGCGTCCTTGTCCACTTGGGACACGTATTGTCAGGTGCCGCATCGATCCTCCTGAAGGAGGAACGCCTCAGGAGCGTTAGGTTGCAAGCGGCGCGTCAGAATGCCGTCCCACCGCACCCGCGCTCTGGCATCGTAAAACTTGAGCGGCGCCGTTCAGGCTGCATCGCGCGTGTAGATTGCGGTCAAGCCTTTATTCCGCCGCCAGCCTGTTCGGGATCTCCGAGCGAGCGGCAGAGTTGGTCTGTTCACGCTTCCTCCCGATCAGCGTGCCCTTCGCGCCGCCGCCCTCATACTGGAAGGCGATGTCCGGCCACCGCTGCTTCCATCGGCGGGCGATGTACCTTTCCCCTGGTCGCGCCGCATCATCGAGAACGATAACCCCTGTCGAGGAAAGTCTTGAAAAGAGCACCTCCGCAGCGCCCCGGACGAAAGGATGAATAGCCCACGGGGGGCCATCGATAACCAGGAGATCTATTTCCTCCGGCGGCTCGTCGATCTGGTACCACTGCCCCGGCCAGTCGCAGGCGCGGAAGGTCAGCGGCGCGTGCTGTAGTCTGACGGGAAGACGGTAAGTGGCCAGCCATGCTTCGACCTCGGCAACGAAGCTTGCGTTTTGATCATAGCTGTAGAGCTTTCCGCCACTGCCAGTAAGCGCAAGCGCTTTGGCAAGAACCAGGGTGGTCGCCCCGCAGCCAAGCTCTACGATGACCCGCGGCTTGTTTTCCTCGATCAGATCAACGATGCGGTGCAACAGGTAGGTGTCCGCTTTCCAGCTGCCCAGATGCGGCAGGGCACCGGCCCCAAGGTCAAGCCGGTTGAGCAGCGCATCCTTGCTCGCACGCGATCCGCCGTGGAGGCTTCGCAGTAGCCACGGCCACTGAACAAGCGAGAACGCAACTTGGAACAGTTGCTCTCGCAAGGTTTTGTTCTGCGTCGCCTCAGGTGCAATCGACAGAAGGGGTGTAAGCTCTCTGGACGTCACGCGGTCTCGCTTTGCTTTGGCTGCGGGCTAAAGGGCGCCGCTATCAGGCCGTTCTTATTGAACGACTTGGTAGCGGCGTCCGGATAGCTCATTCAGCCATGTCTGAGCTTCTTGTGACAGTAGCCTTACATCCACTGCCGCCTCCACGCGGCTGTAAGTGTCTGGCTAACACCGTCCGTAGATGCGAGGCCAGATACAGTTTCTTGTAAAAACGATGATCGATCGGAAGAGGCCTCATGCCAGATGCGACAGTTCGAAAGTGTCGGGATGGGCGAGTTGCCAAGCCGTGGTGTAGAAGTCGCTGCCGGAGCTGCCTCCCAGAAGTTCGCCGGCGGCGAGGAAAGTGTGCAACTGAGAGAACAGGCGGATTTCGGTCTGGCTGACGCGCCGAACGAGATGGTGTGGTCCGATTTTGCTTGGGTGCTCCACCCCTGCCGCGGCAATCATCTCTGAAAGGGCGTGCAAAGTGTTTCTGTGGAAGTTGAACACCCGCTCGGCCTTGTCGGGCACCACGAGCGCCCGCTGACGTAGCGGGTCCTGCGTTGCAACTCCGACCGGGCACTTGTTGGTGTTGCAGGTCAGGGACTGGATGCAACCCAGCGCGAACATGTAGCCGCGGCCGGCATTGACCCAGTCGGCGCCAAGGGCGAGCGCGGCGGCTATGTCGAACGCGCTGACTATCTTGCCGGCGGCTCCGAGCCTGATCTTGTTGCGTAAGCCGGCGCCGACCAGCGTGTTATGAACGAACAGCAGGCCTTCGCGCATCGGCATGCCAAGGTGATCCGAAAATTCGAGGGGAGAAGCGCCAGTGCCTCCTTCTGCCCCATCCACCACGATGAAGTCCGGCAGAATGCTGGTCTTACGCATGGCCTTCACGATCGCCATGAATTCCCAAGGCTGGCCAATACAAAGCTTGAAGCCGACCGGCTTGCCATTGGACAGTTTCCGCAGCTGCGCGATGAACTCCATCATCTCCACCGGCGTGGAGAAGGCGCGATGGCGCGCAGGTGAAATGCAGTCCTCCCCCATCGGAACACCACGGGTAAGCGATATCTCTTCAGTCACTTTGGGGGCCGGCAAGATGCCGCCGTGGCCCGGCTTGGCGCCTTGGCTCATCTTGACTTCGATCATCTTGACTTGGGGGTCATTGGCCTTCTTGGCGAACGCGTTCGGATCGAAGTTGCCGTCAGCGGTTCGACAGCCGAAGTAGCCGCTGCCGAGCTCCCAAATGAGATCGCCGCCGTGCTTTCGGTGATATGGGCTGATGCTCCCTTCGCCAGTGTCGTGGGCAAAGCCACCCAGCTTCGCCCCCTGGTTCAAAGCGAGGATCGCGTTTGCGCTGAGCGAACCGAAGCTCATGGCTGAAATATTGAAGATCGAGGCAGAGTAGGGCTGCGTGCAATCGTCGCCGCCAATCCGCACGCGAAAGGTTGCCGGGTCCGCTGCGGGTGCCGGACGCGTGGAGTGGGCGATGAACTCGTACCCGTTTTTGTAGACGTCCAGGAGTGTGCCGAAGGCGCGCTCGCTACTCTCGTTTTTCGAGCGGGCATAAATCAGGCTGCGCTGACTTCTCGAAAACGGCGTTTGATCGAAGTCCCCTTCAATCAGGTACTGCCGGATTTCCGGGCGAATGTCCTCGAAGAACCATCGCAAGTGACCGACGATGGGATAGTTCCGTCGTACTGAGTGAACCGGCTGCGTAAGATCGTAGATACCTAAGCCGACCAGGAAGGCTGCAACGGCAAAGAGCGGAATGGCCCAGATCGCAGGCAAGTAATAGCCGCTGACGATCGTGCTGATGATCGCGATGGCAAGAGCGGTGAACCGTGTGAAGAACATTTAGACTCCGAGGTGTCGAACTGACCCTGTCCCGACGGCGCGCCGGTTGTTTCGTGCAGGACCCTGATCCCACGCTGGCAACGCACAAGGCGAGGTGCGGTTCTGTGATCTCACGTGCTGCCTATCAGCCGGCACAGATCCTCGCGGAGCGTACAGGCTCGTAAACGGACGGCTAGGGCCAGCGCTGCTGCGGATGCATCTTGCGCTCCTGGCAGTGCGCGGCAAAGATTGGCCGCATGGGCTCCGCTTCAGCGATCGCAAAAGCAATTGCTCATCATCGCCGGTGAGCTGATACTCATGCCAGTCAACGCTGCGTCCCCCTCGGTCTGGACGGAGGGCGTGGCTATAAAAAACAAAGGAGAGAGTTTTGAAGGCCTACACCGTCACTGCCGCTATGTTGGCCGCCTTGCTAGTCTCCGGCACAGGCCGCGCAGCTGAAAGAGCCAGCGCAAAGGTAACAGAACAACCCGAGGAGAGTGCAGCCATGGCATCATCGCACAACGAGTTGCAAAGTCTGGACGAAGCCAAGAAGCAGCCACATGGGCGCCTGGAAGGGATTGTCCTCGATTTCCTCACCGTGATGGACCGGGTGGTGAACAAGGATAAGCAGCCTGCGATCACGACCGAAGACTGGGAGCCATTGGGCGACCTTGTCGACCGAGAGAACTTTCGCCGGGTGGGGAATTACGGCGTGCGCAACGATTGGCAGAGCTATGCCGAGTTGCTGACCCAGTGGGCTAACCATGCCTGGTGGAAAGGCTACATCTTGAGAATGCGTGAAGTGCCCTCCGGAGACGGTAAATCCGGCCTGGTCTACCTCGAAACCGAAGAGCGTTCGAACTCGAGTCACCCCGTCAAGGAAGATGGGGACTATAGTACGCTTGCATCCATTGCCGTTTACGAGATCAACCCCGACGGCAAAATCAGCAGTCTGAGGGTTTACGACCAGAGACCTCTTTGATCGGCTAGCGTGGCATGTCCGCCGTGCTTGCCGTCACCCGCCTCCTGCGCGGTGTAGACCTATCCGGAGAGGTGCGTCAGGGGTGGGGAGCGGCGTGAGGCGGCCGGGATCAATTCAGCGACGGCAAGGAGGTGCGTTTCGCATCGTCATAAGCGATTGCACTGCACTTGACTGGTCTTACCAAATGGGGTGATGCGGCAAGGCTGTGTGCATTTGCACAGCTTGCTTCATTCGCTGAACCTGCATCAAGGTGGGGAGGCGACGGGGAGGATATGGATGGCATCCTGCAGTCGCACTCTACTCGCACGTCGAGATATCGCACCGAGTGCAGCAATGCCGCACAGGTCTAAGTGGCCGGCCAGGAAGTCGGGTCCGGTCAAACATGTCCTGACAGTCGCCGGAATGCCGATCAGTCTTGTCTGGTCTCTGGCTGCCCCGGTCACATCCAGCGCGCAAGACAACCCGCCCACGGCCAAGGCTGAAGCGCCGAGATACCACCCGGAGAACGATTCGATGTTTTTGCAGCCTTACGTCGACATCGACGGGTGGCGACAGGGGAGAGACCGCGACAAGGGCTATGGCAGGAATTGTCCTGTCTCGCGCGCTCACCTCAATTTGGTAAGCTGCGCGAACGGCTGCTTTGAGGGTGATGCTTCACACGACCGCAGGGGCGCCGCGGCAAATGCCAGCGCGTTCATTGCCCAGGTTCGCGAGCACCAGCGATGAGGCGGTCGCGCGGACACTTGCGGTGGTGGATCATCGGCCTCGTCACGCTTGGCACGATCCTCAACTACCTTGCGCGCTCAACGCTGTCGGTGGCCGCGCCGACGATCAAAGCCGAGTTCGGGATGACCACCGAGCAATACAGCTGGGTTGTGCTGCTGTTCCAGGCCGCCTACACAGTGATGCAGACAGTCGCCGGTGCGGTGCTGGATGCCCTCGGCTTGCGCCTCGGCTTCTTCATCTTCGCGATGGGCTGGGCGCTCTCGAACATGGCGCATGGACTTGCGACTGGCTGGCAGAGCCTGGCCTTTTTCCGGACCCTCCTTGGCGCCACCGAGGCTGCGGCGATTCCCGCCGGCACCAAGGCAGTGTCGGAGTGGTTCCCCGCGCAGGAGCGTCCGCTCGCCACGAGCGCGTTCCAGATGGGCACAAGCGTCGGCAACATGATAGCCCCGCCGCTCGTGGTGTTCTGCATCCTCAGCTACGGCTGGCAGTCCGCGTTCGTGGTGACGGGTGGTCTCAGCGTGGCGTGGGCGCTTCTGTGGTGGTTCGCTTATCGCAGTCCGGCCGAGCACTCGCGGCTGGGCGCGAATGAGCGTTCCTACATCGAGCAGGACCGTGGTGAACCACCTTCCGCGCCGCCGGCAACGCGCATGGCGGTACTGCGCACGCGCAGCTTCTGGGCGATAGCACTGCCACGCTTTCTGGCCGAACCTGCGTGGCAGACCTTCAATTTCTTCATACCGCTTTATCTCGTCGCAGTGTGGAACCTCGACCTCCAGGCCATCGCCCTGTGGGCATGGCTGCCGTTCCTGGCTGCGGACGTGGGCTCGCTTGCCGCCGGTCTGCTGCCGCCGCTCTTGATGCGTTATGGGGTCGGCACGCTGAATTCGCGCAAGATCACCATGACGATCGGCGCCATGTTCATGTTGGGGCCCGCTTGCATCGGCCTAGCGGGCTCCCCGGGGCTGGCGATTGCGCTATTCTGCGTCGGGGGCTTCGCTCATCAAATGCTGAACGGTGCGCTCATCACCCTGTGCTCAGACATTTTTGACGGGCGCACGGTCGCGACCGCAAGCGGCATGGCGGGCACGGTTGCCTGGATCGGCGGTATGCTGTTCACGTTCCTGATCGGGCAAAGCGCGGAGGTCTACGGGTATAACCCGCTGTTCGTGGCGCTCGCCGCCCTGGACATCCTGGGAGCTGGGGCACTGTGGCTGCTTCTGCGCAAGCGGGCGCTTGCCCGATCGGTCACCTAGATAAGCGTGCCTCGTCGTGGAATGTGGGTGAAGGCAATTCGTAGCAAGGAGTACGACTGCAACACATCAGTTTTGCGGCCAACCGCACCGTGCTCAATTTGGCTCCAAGCGACACGAAGTCAGCGCGTTCGTTCTTGGACGCGTGGTGCCCCGCGCTTCACAGGGCGGTACTTGTTGATTAGACGAAAGGGCCATGGCGATTACGACCTTTCGCGCATTCGCCCTTTCCTGGTTCATCGCCCTGGCTGGCTGCTCCCGCGAGGCACCGGAACCGGAGCGTGCGCCGGTGCCCGTGGTGGCTCAGGAGATTCGCGCCCTTCCCGAGCAGCTTGAGGTAGAAGCGATTGGATCGGCGCGGGCGGCCACCTCTGCCGAGATCTTTCCCGAGACTGCCGGCCGCGTGACGCAGGTGCTCTTCACTGCCGGCGACTTCGTGCGCGACGGGGAGCCACTCCTCCAGCTCGATGCGCGGGCCGAGCGGCTGGCAGTGGAGGCTGCACGGGTCCGAGTGCGCGAGGCGAGCCAGTTGCTCGCACGCTATCGCAGGATCGAGGATACCGGCGCACTGTCCGCCAGCCAGATCGAAGCAGGAGAGACCGCGCTCGCCAGCGCCCGCGTCGCGCTTGAGCAGGCGCAGACCGATCTCGCCGACCGCACCGTGCGCGCGCCGTTCTCCGGCCATGTCGGTCTAACGGAAATCGACACCGGCGACCGTGTCAGCGATGCTACGCCGATCACTCAGCTCGATCAGCGCGGCAAGCTCTTTGTCGATTTTCCCGCGCCTGAAGAGGTCTTCAGTGCTTTGCGGCCCGGCCAGGTTGTGCAGGTGACGCCCTTTTCCGATCCCTCGCGCACGATCAATGCGCGGGTCGTGGCCACCGACACGCGGGTTTCGCAGGACCGCCGTGACTTCATCGTACGGACTGCCATCTCCAATTCAGACGACCTTCTGCGCCCCGGCATGAGCTTTCGCGTCCTGTTCGCCCGCAACGGCGAGGCGCGTCCCGCCGTGCCCGAACAGGCGATCGTCTGGGGCGGTGAAGGTTCGCACCTGTTCATTGTGCGAGAGGGCAAGGCGGTCCGCGTACCGGTGACGATCACCTCACGCCGCGAAGGACTCGTCTTTGTCGATGGCGCGATCCGCCGTGGCGACCGGGTGGTGGTCGAAGGCGTGCAGAAGATGCGCGATGGACAGGAGGTTCGCCTGGTTAGCGGCGGCAGCGCGGGCCGCCAGACGGTGCGCCTGCGCCCGGCCGCTTCATCTCCCCCCGCCGCAGCACCGGCGGAGCGGTGAAGGACCGCGACGATCTGCCCATGCTGGCGGTCAAGCGGCCGCTGCTGATCGGCGTGCTGAACCTGCTGATCGTGATCGCCGGTATTGCGGCGATCATGGGTGTTGAGGTGCGCGAGCTGCCCAATGTCGATCGCCCGATCGTTTCCGTCAGCGCAACCTTGCCCGGCGCCGCTCCTGAGACGATGGATTCGGAAGTCACCAGCCGGCTTGAAAACGCTGTCGCGCGCGTCTCCGGCATTCGTCAGATCAGCGCTTCAAGTGAAGAGAACAACGCGCGACTTCGAGTTGAATTCAACCCCGGCACGGATCTCGACACCGCCGCCTCCGATGTCCGCGAGGCGGTAAGCCGCGTGACGCGCGAGTTACCCGAGCGAGTCGAGCAGGTTACTGTCGTCAAGGCCGATCAGGACGCGCAGCCGATCATGACCTTGGCGGTCCAGTCGACACGCTACGACCAAGCCGAGCTGACCGGCATCGTCGAAAACGATATCATCCCCGAATTGCTGACCGCCGAAGGCGTCGCTAGCATCGAGGAGTTCGGCACTCGCGCACGTCAAATGCGCATATCGGTCGATCCCGCGCGGCTTAACCGGTTTGGGCTGACGCTGACCGATGTCGCCGACGCGTTGGAACGCGCGCCATACGATGTGCCGGTCGGCTCTTTCCGCTCCAATGCGCAGGAGTTGGTCGTGCGTGCGGAGGCTAGTGCGACAAACGCTGCGCTGATCGAGAACATCGTCATATCAGGCACGACGCGGGTCGGCGACGTGGCCCAGGCAGGTTTCGCGCCTGCCAACGCAACCAATTTCGTCCGGCTCGACGGACGACCGATTATCGGTCTGGGCGTGGTGCGGCAGGCGAGCTCCAACACGATAGAAATCTCGGACTCGATCCGCGCCGCAGTGAACCGGCTGAACGAGCGTTTTGACGATCTGCGCATCGAAGTCGTGTCCGACGACGCGGAGTTTATTCGCATCTCTGTGCAGGAGGTGCTGATTACCCTCGGCGTCACAATCCTCGTCGTGGTGGGCACCATGCTGCTCTTCTTCCGCGCATGGCGACCCACCGTAGTGCCGAGCGCAACCATACCGGTAGCGCTGGTCGGCGTGGTGGCAGGTATCTGGTTGATGGGCTTTTCCATCAACTTGCTCACGCTGCTTGCGCTCGTCCTGGCGACTGGGCTTATCGTCGACGACGCTATCGTGGTGCTGGAGAACGCGCAGCGCCTGCAGAACAAGGGGCTCGGGCGCCGCGCCGCGGCAGTCGTCGGCACGCGACAGGTCTTCTTCGCCGTGATCGCGACCACCGCAGTGCTCGTCTCGGTGTTCGTGCCGATCAGCTTCCTGCCATCTGAGGTCGGACGGCTATTCCGCGAATTCGGCTTCGTGCTGGCGGTGGCAGTGATCCTGTCGAGCTTCGTCGCTTTGACGCTGGTGCCCGCGCTCGCCGCTCGCTTCGACCTGACGAGCAGCGACCCGGCCCCTGGGCGTCTGGCGCGATGGGGCGTCGTCGCGACGCAGCGATACTCACGCTTGCTCCAGCACTGCCTCAATCGCCCGCGCTGGGTGGGGCTGGTCTCGGTGGTGCTCGCCGTTTCGGCAGGACTGCTCTATGGCCAGCTCGAGAACGAGCTAGTGCCCGACGAGGACCGCGGCGTGATCGACGTAGACGCGACCGGACCCGACGGCGTCGGTATCGATTTCATGGACAGCGAACTCGACGAGGTCGAGCAGGTCCTTCAGCCTTATCTGAATAGCGGTGAGATCAAGAGCACCTTCTCAATCGTCGGGCGCTACGATCCCAATCGCGTCCGGGTAACCGCGCAGCTCGCCGGCTGGGGCGATCGCGAGCGCAGTCAGTCCGAGATCGTCCAGGAGCTGAACAAAGTTCTTCAGGAGATACCGGGATCGCGCACCAATGCTCGTGGCCGCGGCACCCTGAGCTTTGGCGGCGGAGGGGAAGGGCTGGAAGTGGCGCTGACCGGAGCTGAATATGGCACGATCTTCGAATCAGCGCGGGCGCTGGCGACGGCGATCGACACCCGGTCGAACATTCTTTCCAACGCCGACATCTCCTACCAGCCAACCCAGCCGCAGCTCTCCATCCGCATCGACCGGCAGCGCGCCGCGGATCTCGGCGTCGACTTAGACGATCTGGCGCAGACACTGCGCGCGATGGTGGGTGGCGAGGATCTGGTCGATCTCAATGTCGGGGATCAGGCAGTGCCGATCTTCCTGACGGCACAGGCGGTGACCGTCACCAATCCATCGGACCTGCGCAATCTCTACGTTCGGGGAGCCGCCAATGGCGAGAACACACTTGTTCCCCTTTCCAGTGTCACGCGGATCGAGGAACAGGGTATTGCTGCCGAACTCGACCGAACCGAACAACGCCGGGCGATCGAGGTCAGCGCCGATATCGCGCCCGGCACCCCCCTGCGCGAGGCGGTGGACGAGATCGAGAGACTGGCCGACGAATCTGTGAAGCCAGGTGTCGACATGCTGCTGCGGGGCGAGGCGGAGAGCCTCGAGGAGACCTCGAGCGATCTTCTGCTGACCTATGCCTTCGCGCTGGTGATCGTGTTTCTGGTCCTTGTCGCCCAGTTTGAGAGCCTGACCAGTGCGGCAGTCGTGATCCTGACAGTGCCATTCGCGCTTGCCGCGGCAATCTTCGCGCTTTTCCTCTCTGGCGTATCGCTCAACATCTATTCGCAGATTGGCCTCGTCATGTTGATCGGACTGATGGCCAAGAACGGCATCCTGATTGTCGAATTTGCCGATCAGCTGCGCCATCAGGGCCACACCGTTCGTGAGGCAGTGGAGGAAGCGGCAGCGGTTCGCCTCAGGCCCATCGCGATGACGCTCATCTCCACCGTCGTGGGCGCCCTGCCGCTGATCCTGGCGAGCGGAGCGGGTGCCGAAGCGCGCCAGTCCATTGGCTGGGTGATCTTCGGCGGACTGGGCTTGGCCGGTTTGTTCACCCTGTTCCTGACCCCGGTGATCTATCTTGCGGTGGCGCGGCTGGGTAAGCCACGCAAGTTCGATCTCGAACGCCTCCGCGAGGAGATCGAGGCGACTGATGAAGATACCACGATGGCGCCTGCATGATCGGCACAATCGGTAAGGGAGCGACGTTGGCGGGCACACTGGCTCTGGCCGCATGTGCCACGGCTTCCGATCCAGAGCTGCTTCCGGTGATCGCACCGCCTGCCGTCTACGCTACAAACCTGCCACCGTCCGGCCGAAGCGAGTCCTGGTGGACGGGCTTTGAGGACCCTGTGCTCGATGCACTGATTCGGCGCGGGCTCGCTACCAACCTTGATGTTGATGCGGCTGCGGATCGGCTGGAGGCGACGGCGGCGCTGCTCACGGCCGAACGCTCGGACCGACTGCCTTCAGTTGATGGCTCAGCGGCGGTCGACGTGGACCTCGGCAGTGACAACCGCGTGCGCAGCACTGCCGGGCTGTTCGGCCTTTTCAATCTCGATTTCAACGGGCGGCTTGCGGCCGAGGTCCGGGCGGCGGCCGCTAATTACGCCGAGGCAGACTACGTTCTCGCCGACCAGCGCCGCCTCGTTGCGGCAGCGATAGCCAACCAATACATCGAATATCGCCGCACGGGGGCGCAGCTTGATCTTCTCGAACAGTCCACCGACTTGCAGCAGCAGACGTTGCGGGTCGTGACACTGCGCTTTGAGGCAGGCCTCGCCGCCAATCTCGACGTACGGCGTGCCGCGGCGGACCTGGCACAGACGCGTGCACGGCTTGGTCTCATCTCGATCGACCGCACTGCTTCCGCCAATGCGTTGGCAGTCCTGCTGGCCGAATCACCCGGCAACTTCGCTCCGCCCTCGCAGCCGGATGGCAGTACCATTCCCAACTATGCTCGCGGTCCGGAAGCAGGTGTTCCGGCGGACCTCTTGCGGCGACGTGCCGATATCCTTGCGTCGGAAGCGAGGCTGGCGCAGGCGGCTGCGGCAATCGGGATCGAGCAGGCGGACCTGCGTCCCTCCCTGACGGTTCCGGGTACACTCAGCCTCGGTGCCGGAACGCTGAGCGAACTGTTCAGCAGATTCCTGGTCGGGATCGGTACGGCGCTCGACTTGCCGATCCTGGACGGTGGGCGGCGCCGTGCGGAAGTGGAGGCGGCGCGGGCCGAAGGGCAAGCGCGGCTGGCCGAATACCGCGCGGCCTTTCTTGAAGCGCTGGGCGAGGTTGAGAACGCACTTGTGGCGATTGAGGCCTATCGCCAGCGTAACGAGGATCTCGCCAAGGCAATCGAGCAGAGCGAGGCCGCTCTTGGCCAGTCCAACGCTCTTTACCGTGAGGGCCTCGCCTCGCTGTTCGACGTGCTCGACGCGCAGCGTCAGCTGATCTCAAGCCGCCAGTCGCTTATAGACAGCGAAGCAGCGCTTGCTTCGTCCTATGTCGCATTTCACGCAGCGATCGGCTCGTAGGTGTTCTGATAAAGCTTGTATGCGCTGTCGGTTCACCGCGACGTGAGGTGCCTCTGTTCTCACTACAGCTGACGTGGTGCTGAAAAACGCAGAACTGCGCGGCTTTGCACTAGCCCGGTGAACGAAGGCAAAAATCAGTGCTGTTCCAAAAAACTGCCTGGTGCGCAGCGCAGTCCAGAGCAGAAGCCGTCTCTGCCAGATTTCCCTGCTAACAAGGAATTTTCAGGGATTCGCACAAAAAGTCCGGGTTTCTATCGAGCTGCCCTGACGTCCTCCCTATTTTTTTCATCCACTTTGAGTGAGATTTTCCGGCGCTTTAGAGCCATCAGGCAAGGAGCTGGGAAATGAAGAAGTCGAGGT